>CAISQQ010000239.1 GCA_903887655.1 uncultured Burkholderiales bacterium | reverse complement strand
GGGCTCAGCCTCGTCATTGCCAGCCACCAGCGCCAGCAAGTGAGCACCAAAACGGTTCATGCCGATGGTTTTTTGCGGGAATGCGAAGAATGGGACCCGACTTGGGGCCACTCACCGTTAAACTTAGGATTAAGTGGGGCTCCAAGCGCGGTCATGAACGACCGAGTGGTCCTTGCCCGTTTTGATGTTTTTTCATTGTTTCGATATAACCCAAGCCTTGAACATGTCCCAACTCATTCACACCCATCAACTCCAAGTGAGCCCCGACCTCCACCATTTCATTGAAGCGGAGGTGCTTCCTGGCACAGGGATTGATGCCGCCTCGTTTTGGCGCTCTTTCAGTGAGCTCGTGCAGGATTTGGCCCCCAAAAATCGGGCCCTGTTGCTTGAGCGCGAGCGGCTTCAGTCTTTGCTCGACACGTGGCACACGCAGCACCCGGGACCCATCAAGAAAATGGCGGCCTATCAACGCTATTTGAGAGACATTGGCTATTTGGTGCCCGAGCCCAAGCCCTTCAAAATCACCACCACCCATGTGGACGCAGAGCTCTCCACCCAAGCCGGTCCCCAGTTGGTCGTGCCCATTTTGAATGCCCGCTACGCACTCAACGCCACCAATGCGCGCTGGGGCTCCTTGTACGACGCGCTCTACGGCACCGATGTCATTGCCCAACACCCGTCAACGCCCACCTCCCCTGGCTACGACCCCGTGCGTGGCGCGCAAGTGATCCACTACGCTCGCCACGTCCTTGACCGTGTGGCCCCGCTCAAAAAAGGCTCCCACGTGAACAGTGTGGGTTATGTCATCAAAGACCAGACGCTTTGGGTGAATTTGGCAGGAGGCCAGAGCACAACGCTGGCCAAACCCGAGCAGTGCGTGGGCTTTCAGGGCGAAAAATCACACCCCAGCAGCGTCCTTTTCGTGCACAACGGCTTGCACCTGGACGTGATCATCGACCCCAAGACGCCGATTGGACAAAACGACCCCGCCGGGGTGAGCGATGTGGTGATCGAGGCCGCCTTGTCGACCATTTTGGACCTGGAAGATTCTGTGGCGGTGGTGGATTCAAGCGACAAGGTTCTGGCCTACCGCAACTGGCTCGGTATTGCCAAGGGCAGCTTGAGCGAGTCGGTCACCAAAAATGGTCGCACCTTCACGCGCCGCCTCAACCCCGATCGCCACTACCACACCCTCAAGGGCAGCGAGCTCACGCTCCCGGGCAGATCGCTCTTATTTCTGCGCAATGTTGGGCACTTGATGACCAACCCGGCCATCTTGTATGAGCACCGCGACGCGAACACCCCCACGGCACAATGGCTGGAAATCCCCGAAGGCATCATGGACGCCTTCATCACCACCACCATTGCCCTGCATGACCTCAAAGCCGACGCCTCCACCCAGATCAAGAACTCCAGGCAAGGCTCGGTCTACATCGTCAAGCCCAAGATGCATGGCCCGGCCGAAGTGGCCTTCGCCAATGAATTGTTCTCCAAGGTTGAGGCTGCCTTGGGTCTCGCGCAAAACACCGTCAAGCTCGGCATCATGGACGAGGAGCGGCGCACCAGTGTGAACTTGATGGCCTGCATTCATGCGGCCCGCTCGCGCTTGGCGTTCATCAACACCGGCTTTTTGGACCGCACGGGCGATGAGATGCACACCGCCATGCAAGCCGGCCCGATGGTGCGCAAGTCGCAGATGAAGTCCACCGCCTGGATCAAGGCTTACGAGCTCAACAACGTCTTGGTGGGTTTGGCCTGCGGGCTCCAAGGGCGCGCCCAAATCGGCAAAGGCATGTGGGCCATGCCCGACTTGATGGCGCTGATGATGGCGCAAAAAGTGGCCCACCCCCAAGCCGGCGCCAACACCGCCTGGGTACCCAGCCCCACCGCCGCCACCTTGCACGCCTTGCATTACCACCAAGTCAATGTCAAACAGGTCCAAAAAGAGCTCAGCCGCCTGGTGTGGAGCGAGCACCGAGAGGCCCTGCTCAAGGATTTGCTGCGCATCCCCGTGGAGGCCCATCCGCACTGGAGCGACGAGGACAAGCGTGAAGAGGTTGACAACAATGTGCAAGGCATTTTGGGCTATGTGGTGCGCTGGATTGACCAAGGGGTCGGCTGCTCCAAAGTGCCCGACATCCACAATGTGGGGTTGATGGAAGACCGCGCCACATTGCGCATTTCAAGCCAACACATTGCCAATTGGCTTGCCCACGGCGTCGTCACCCGAGCCCAAGTCATGGCCTCATTCAAACGCATGGCGCGGGTGGTGGACCGTCAAAACCAGGACGACCCGCACTACCAAGCACTGGCTTTGGACATGAGCAATAACAGCGCTGCGCTCGCGGCAATGGACCTGGTGTTTCAAGGGCTCAGGCAGCCCAGTGGCTACACCGAGCCGCTGCTGCACGCTTGGCGCTTGAAGGTCAAAGCACAGGCCAAGTCAAACCCCAAAGCTTCAACGCACCCTATGGCTCACTGATGGCGCACTGATGGCGCACTGATGGCGCCCTGATAGCGCCAGCAGCGCCCACTTCACTGCTCATCCTCCCCACGGGGTTCACCCTCTTCCTCCAACCTTGGGGCCACCATGCCAACATCTGATTTTTTCACCAAGCTCAAGCACCAACTCATGAAGGGCTTGATCACCCTCGTCACCGCGGTCGTTTTGTTGGCCGTGCTCTACGGCGTGGTGGCCTACCACTACAACTACTCCGAGGGCGAGAGCGTGGGTTATGTTCAAAAGCTGAGCTACAAGGGCTGGTTGTGCAAAACCTGGGAAGGCGAGCAAGTGCGCACCATCAGCACCTTGCCCACGCCTTATGAAAAGTTTCTCTTCACCGTGCGCGATGAAAAGGTGGCCGACCTCATCAACCAGCACATCGGTCAAAAAGTGGTCCTGCAGTACGAGCAGCACTTGGGGCTGCCCAGTTGTCTGGGAGAAACCGAGCACTTTATCGTGGGTGTCAAAGACGCACCCCCTTGAGGACAAGATCCCAGCCCGAAGTGTTGGGGCCACTAGCGAAAAATCCAAGCGCGAAGTCTTTGCGCTTGAAGAAAACACCTCCGAGCCTTCAGTGCTCCGTGCTGAGCACTGCCGCGCCGTCCCCGGGCGCCTCCCCTTGGGCAACGGCTTTTTCCAACGCCGTCATGAAGAGCAAGGACACGTCACAACCCGTTTGATCGGTGATTTCTTGAAAACACGTCGGGCTCGTCACATTGATCTCGGTGAGCTTGTCCCCGATCACATCCAGGCCCACCAGCAAAAGACCTTTGGCCCACAAACGCGGGCCCAAAGCGCGAGCGATCTCCCAGTCGCGCGCATCCAAAGGACGGGCCTCGCCCTTGCCGCCCGCGGCCAAATTGCCCCGCACTTCGCCACCTTGGGGAATGCGCGCCAAGGCAAACGGAACGGCTTGCCCGGCAATGATCAAAATGCGTTTGTCGCCTTGCTCAATGGCGGGGATGAAGTGCTGCACCATGACGGTTTGCTCACCGTCGCGGTTCAAGGTCTCGATCAAGCTGCCCAGGTTCAAGCCATCGGCCTTGACACGGTAAATTCCCCGCCCACCCATGCCATCGAGGGGCTTGAGGATGATGTCTCGGTACTGCGCATGAAACGCACGGATGTCCTCGGCTCGCCGCGTCACCAAGGTGGCTGGGGTGTACTCGGGGTAGGCCAGTATGGATAGTTTTTCGGGGTGATCTCGCAGGGCCTGCGGCTTGTTGTAGACCCGCGCGCCTTCGCGCTCGGCTTGAGCGAGCAAGTGGGTGGCATAAAAATACTCCACATCAAAGGGTGGATCTTTGCGCATGATCACCGCACCAAACTCGCTGAGCGCCATGGTCGCTGCACCCTTGAGGCGGCACCATGGGACGGGCCACTCGCTGTCGTGTGCATTGGCGTTCGAGTTCGAAGCCAACACAAGCTCCAAGGCCCAGGCCTGAGCGCTCACCTGTGAACCCGTCACCCAGGCCAAGCCCCCCACCTCGCAGGCGTACACCTCATGCCCGCGCAGCTGCGCTTGGCGCATCATCACATAGGTGGTGTCTTTTTTGATGTTGAACGTGGCCAAGGGGTCGGCAACAAAGAGAATTTTCATTCAAGACTTTCCTGGGTCAACGCAAGTCCTCAGCGACCTTGCTCGGTAAAAAAATGCACATCGCTGTCTGTGATCAAGGGGGCCCCAAGCGAGCGCCCTGCGGCTCAATCGTAAACCTCGGCCTCCGGGTCCGTGGCTTCGAGCTCATAGCTCGCCGCCAGCATGGCCAAGCGGGCAATCACCCCGTACATGTAAAAGCGGTTGGGCACACTCGCGCCCGCTTTGAGGCCAGGCTGCGGCGTGTGGGCGCTTTGCTCAAAGGCCAGCGGCACAAAGGAGGCCCCCGGGGCGTTCAAGTTCTCGTCCACACCGCGCTCAGCGTGAACGCGGTAAAAGCCCCCCACCACATAGCGGTCCATCATGTAGACAACCGGCTCGGCCACCGCATCGTTGATGCGCTCATTGGTGAGAACACCCTCTTGGATGATGACCTCCGAGAGGGACTGGCCGTCCTTGGTCACGCTCATTTTGTTCTTGGTCTTGCGGTTCAAGGTCTCCAAGTCTTTCACATCGCGCACCGTCATGATGCCCATGCCGTAGGTGCCGTTGTCGGCCTTGACCACCACAAAGGGTTTTTCATGGATGCCGTATTCTTTGTATTTGCGCTTGATTTTGACCAGCAAAGCGTCCACTTGGGTTTTCAAGTCCTCAATGCCCGAGCCCTGGGCAAAGCTCACTTCGCCGGCTTGACCAAACATCGGATTGATCAGCCAAGGGTCGATCCCCAACAACTTGCCAAATCGCTTGGCCACCTCTTCGTAGCTGGCAAAGTGCTGGCTCTTGCGGCGCACACTCCAGCCCGCGTGCAGTGGCGGCAAGAGGTACTGCTCGTGCAAGTCCTCCAAAATACCAGGAACACCTGCGCTCAAGTCGTTGTTGAGCAAAATCGTGCACGGATCAAAGTCCTTGAGCCCCAAGCGGTGTGGCCCACGGATGACGGGCTCGAGGGTGATCTGCTCGCCCCCAGGCAAGTCGATCACCGTCGGCTCTTTGATCTCGGGGTTGATCGAACCAATTCTCACATTCAAGCCGGCCATGTAAAAAATGCGCTTGAGTTGGGCCACGTTGGCGAGATAAAACGAGTTGCGGGTGTGGTTCTCGGGGATCACCAGCAAGTTGCGCGCTTCGGGGCAAATCTTCTCAATGGCGGCCATCGCCGCTTGCACCGCCAAGGGCAGCATCTCGGCCGTCAGGTTGTTCCAACCCCCGGGGTACAAATTGGTGTCGACTGGGGCCAATTTAAAGCCCGCGTTGCGGATGTCCACCGAGGTGTAAAACGGGGGGGTGTGCTCCATCCACTCCATGCGAAACCAGCGCTCAATGGCGGGCATGGAGTCCAAAATTCTTTGCTCCAACTCATTGATGGGGCCCGTGAGCGCGGTGATGAGATGAGGAACCATGGCGATGTTGACTTCCAAGAGAATAGATCACCATTGTAGAGCTTGAGCGCCCAACGTGCTTGGATCCCAGCGCCCGAGCCGCGCCCCGTCAGGCAGACCCTGCGCCTAAACTCTCACCTCACCTTGACCCAACACCACATATTTGAGGCTGGTGAGTCCGAGCACGCCCACCGGGCCACGGGCGTGGAATTTGTCGGTCGAGATCCCAATCTCAGCGCCCAAGCCGTACTCAAAGCCGTCGGCAAAACGCGTGCTGGTGTTGACCATGACACTGGCCGAGTCCACCTCTCTCAAAAAGCGTTGGATGTGGCGGTGGTTTTCGCTCAAAATCGCATCGGTGTGGTGACTCGAGTAGTGGTTGATGTGGTCAATCGCCGCGGCCACATCCGCCACCACCTTGATGCTCAAGATCGGTGCCAAATACTCCTCGTACCAGTCTTGCTCGGTGGCCGGCTTCAAGCCCGCGATCTGCGCGTCAGGAACCTGCCGCGAAGGAAGGCTTCCTTGGAGGAATGCAAGTGAGCGCTCACAACAGCGCAATTCCACGCCCTTGGCCAATAGTCGCTTGGCCATCTCTGGCAAGAAGTCGGGCATCACCGCCTCGTGCACGAGCAAGCTCTCGGTTGCATTGCACGGGCTGTACTTTTGGGTTTTGGCGTTGTCCACGACTGTGAGCGCCATGGGCACATCGCAGCCCGCATCGACATAGGTGTGGCAGTTGCCATCGAGGTGCTTGATGACGGGCACTTTGGCGTCCTTGGAGATGCGCTCAATGAGGCCCTTGCCACCGCGCGGAATGACCAAATCGATCCATTGCGGGTTGGCGATGAGCTCCCCCACGGCTTGCCGATCGGTGGTGTCCACGCGCTGAACGGCCAGTGCCGGTAAACCGGCCAGCCTCAAGGCCTCTTGCACCAAAGCGGTCAAGGCCTTGTTGGACTCAAAGGCCTCGGAGCCGCCGCGCAAAATACAGGCGTTGCCACTTTTGATCGACAAGGACGCCGCCTCAATCGTGACATTGGGGCGACTCTCAAAAATCATGGCAAACACCCCGATGGGGACCCGCATTTGACCCACGCGAATGCCGCTGGGCTGCTGGGTGAGTCCGGTGATCTCGCCAATGCAGTCGGCTGCCGCGGCCAATTGCTCACACCCCAGCGCACAGGTGGCGAGCGTCTTGTGATCCAGCACCAAGCGATCGTACAAGGGACCACTCAGGCCCTTGGCCCGGGCGTTGCTGAGGTCGAGCCCGTTGGCCGCCAACAGCGTTGTCTCTTCAGACCTCAACAACTGGGCCAAGTGCAGCAAGGCGCGTGACTTTTGCGCGGAAGTGGCACGCGCCATGAGGGTGCTGGCCGCTCGGGCGGCCAAGCCCAATTCGTTGAGGTGCTTGCTCAATTCCTCGCTCAGGGGAGGGCTTGGGCGAAGGGCGGGGTCTGGGCTCAAAGTGGAGGTGCTCATGGCCGTCATTTTGCCAGACTGCAAGCGCGGGTGAGCGCGTGAGCCCATTCGTGCAAAGCCGTCCAGGCATCCGTTGGCCACCGCGGCGACTTCAGGCCCTTGACCACCCCGTCCAATTGGTGGGCGGCCAACAAATGGTGCTCCAGGGTGCTGGCGCTCAGCTTGGCCATGACGCGCTCGATGAGTTTTTCTCTCACCCCCCACACCCGTTGCTCGCGCAGCGCCATGGGCAGGGCCTGCCCTTTGAGCATCGAGGTCTTGATGCGGGACATGACCCGAACCTCTTCGGCCAAGGTGTAGTGCACCAAGACGGCCGACTCGCCCTCGGCTTGCAAGCCGTCAAGCATGCGCTCAACGCGCTCGAGTTGACCCGAGAGCACCGCCTGGGTGAGCTTGAAGACATCAAAGCGCGCCACATTCATCACCGCCGCACTCACCGCCTCAAAACTCAATTCGCCAGGCGGGTAGAGGAGGGCCAACTTTTGAATTTCTTGGTGCGCGGCCAAGGTGTTGCCCTCAACGCGATCGGCAAAGAACTGCAAAGTCTGCACACCCTCACCGCCCGCTTTGACCTGGTGGCCTTGGCGGGCCAGGCGTTGGGCAATCCATGCCGGGAGTGCTTCGCGCTCTATTTTTTGCACCTGACTCACCAACGCCGCCGCCTCCAGCGCCAAGAACCAACTGCTTTGGCGCTGGGTTTTGTCCAGGCTGGGCAGCACCACGACCAGCAGCAGCTCTTGGCTCGCACCTCGAGCGATCTCGGCTTGCATGGTGCGGGCCATCTCAGCGAGTTGGACCAAAAACTGGCCGCCGTCTTTGCCCGGTTTGCCGTTCGGGATGTGAATCTCCAGCATTTGCTGCTCGGCAAAGAGACCGCGCGACTGGGCTTGAGAGCCCACCTCGCTCCAATCAAATCGCGCGCCCGCCACCCGAAACACCACGCGCTGCTCAAAACCGCGCGCGTGGGCACTGTGGCGCAACTCATCGAGGAGCTCTTGCTGCAGCAAGGGATCATCGCCTTGGATCACATAAAGGACCCGCAGCCCTTGGGCCAAGGCGGCGGTGAGGGGGCTGTTGGTTTTGGTCATGGGCGCGTCATGGGGGGCGTCAAAGCGGGGCTCAGGTCGGGGTTCAATGCACCGATTGAATCGAGCCCAAGCGGCGAATCAATTGAAAGACCAAATCGGTTTGCATGTTTTGGTAGAGGAGCTCTTCTTCCATCTCTTTGGCCAGCACCGCGGTTTCATCAAAGCTGATGTCGCGTTTTTGCACCATCTCGGCGTCGGAGATTTTTTCATACCCCTCGGGGTTGCGCGCTTGAAAAAGGACACGGTAGCGCAGCTGGAACTCCCGGATGGCGCCATTGGAGGTTCGCCCCAAGATCACCTTTTCCTTGACCGCCGCGTTCAAGTCAAGAATCAACTCGGCGCGGCCAAGCTCACGCGGATCGGTGATCACTTCGAGTGCCGGCGTCTGGTGCAGCACTCGCATGAGCTCGAGCGCAAAGGGCGATGAGACCTGTCCGTTGATGAAAAGCGTCGAGAACACAAAACGGGGTGGGCGGCGCAACTCAAAGCCACACCCCGTCAGCCCGAGCGTTGCCAGCCCCATGGGCCAGACTGGCAAGCCAACCCATGAGCGCAAAAAGTGGCGGCGTGAGTGCATGGCGTCTTTGTGCCCTAGATGACCACATTGACCAAGCGATTGGGCACGACAATGACTTTCTTGGGCGGCTGGCCTTGGGTGAGTTTGAGCGTCACCTCATGCGCCAAAGCGGCTTGTTCCACCTCTTCTTTCGTGGCCGAGACACTCACCACCAACTGGCCTTTGAGCTTGCCGTTGATTTGCAGCACCAACTCCAAAACGTCTCGCTCGAGGGCGTCCTCACGCACCTCAGGCCAAGGCGCGTCCAGCAACGGACCCGCCGCGGACTCGAGCCCCAGCGCCTGCCACAGGTGCTGGGACACGTGCGGACATACCGGCGACAAGACCCGAAGCAAGACCCCAAAACACTCCACCCACACCGCTTGTTCGAGCGGCTGGTGAAGGTCAAGCTTGGCTTGCTCCAAGGCGTTGAGCATTTTCATGAGGGCCGAGACCACCGTGTTGTACTGCATGCGCTCGAAGTCAAAATTGGCTTGGCGCAGCACCGTGTAGAGCTCTCGGCGCAAGGTTTTGCCCGGTGCATTGGCGCTTTGAGCCGCCAAAGCCTTCGCCAAGGCCTCGCTCGCCCAAGCTTGCTGCAAGGCGTCTTTGGTGAACGCGTCTTGGTGGAGGTAAGCGCACTGCCACACCCGCTTTAAAAACCGAAAACTGCCCTCCACCGCTTGGTCGTTCCACTCCAAGGTGGCCTCAGGGGGCGCGGTGAACATGGTGTACAGGCGCGCCGTGTCAGCGCCATATTTCTCAATCAAGGCCTGGGGGTCGACACCATTGTTCTTGCTCTTGCTCATGGTGCCCACGCCCTCGTAATTGACGACGTAGCCCGCAGGGTGGCCGGCAAACGGCTTGGTCAAGGTCGCGTGCGTCACGCGCCCGCTCGGGTCGGGGATGTTTTCAACATCTTCGGGCCAGAAATACTCCACGCCCCCTTGCGGGGTTTTTTGCGAATAAATGTGATTGAGCACCATGCCTTGGGTGAGCAGTTGTGTGAAGGGCTCATCGACCTTCACGAGCCCCAAGTCGCGCATCACTTTGGTCCAAAACCGCGCATAAAGCAAATGCAAAATCGCGTGCTCAATGCCACCGATGTACTGGTCCATGGGCATCCAGTAGTCCGCACCGCTCGCCACCATGTGCTCGCTGTCATGGGGGTCGCAGTAGCGCATGAAGTACCAAGATGAGTCGACAAAGGTGTCCATGGTGTCGGTCTCGCGCCTGGCACTGACTCCGCACACAGGACACACCACCCCGTGATGAAAGCCCTCGTGGTGCAGCAAAGGGTTGGCGCTGCCGTCCGGGATGCAGTCGAGCGGCAACACGACGGGGAGGTCTTTCTCGGGCACCGGCACCGCACCATGCTCTGGACAATGGATGATGGGGATGGGCGTGCCCCAGTAGCGCTGGCGAGAAATGCCCCAGTCTCTGAGCCGCCAAGTGGTTTTGGCCTCCCCCAGCCCCTTGGCCTGCAAAGCCCGCGTGACCGCGTCCACACAAGCCTCAAAGGCCAAGCCATCCAACACACCCGAGTTCACCGCAACGCCAGTGCCTTTGATCGCATAAGCGTCATGCCAAGTGGTCTTGTCAAAGACGTCGCTTGCGCAAGCGGTGCCGGGCACATGCACGACTGGTTTGATGGCCAAGTTGTACTTGAGCGCAAACGCAAAATCGCGCTCATCGTGGGCGGGTACCCCCATGACAGCGCCGTCGCCATAGCCCATGAGCACATAATTGCCCACCCACACCGCCACGGCCTCACCACTCAAAGGGTGGGTGACCACCAGACCCGTGTCCATGCCCTCTTTGTCCTTCAAGGCCAATTCGGCTTCGGTGGTGCCGCCTTGCTGGCACGAGGCGATGAAGGCCGCGAGTGCCGGCTGGGTCTTGGCAGCGTGCACGGCCAAGGGGTGCTCGGGCGCCACGGCGCAAAAACTCACCCCCATGATGGTATCGGCACGGGTGGTGAAGACATGCAAGAGCCCTTCACCAATCAAGTCACCTTGTTCATCGCGGATGTCATGGGGAAAGGCAAAACGCACACCGACACTTTTGCCAATCCAGTTTTCTTGCATGAGCTTCACGCGCTGGGGCCAGCCCGGCATGCGCTCGTCGCGCACAAACTCCAGCAACTCATCGGCGTATTGGGTGATGGCCAGGTAGTAGCCAGGAATTTCGCGCTTTTCCACCACCGCACCCGTTCTCCAGCCCTTGCCGTCAATGACTTGCTCATTGGCCAGCACCGTTTGATCGACCGGATCCCAATTGACCACTTGGGTCTTGCGGTAGGCCAAGCCCTTGTCGAGCATTTTCAAGAACAACCACTGATTCCAGCGGTAGTAACTCGGATCACAGGTGGCGACCTCTCGGCTCCAATCGATGGCCAAGCCCATGCCCAGCATTTGCTTTTTCATGTAGGCGATGTTGTCGTGTGTCCACGCCGCTGGGGGGACCTTGTTTTTCAAGGCGGCATTTTCCGCCGGCAAGCCAAAAGCATCCCAGCCCATGGGCATCAAGACGTTGTAGCCCTTCATGCGCAGGTGGCGGCTGAGCATGTCGTTGATGGTGTAGTTTCTGACGTGGCCCATGTGCAGTTTGCCACTGGGGTAGGGCAACATGGAGCAGGCGTAGTACTTGGGTCGCTGGCTGTCTTGGCTGACTTTGAACGCTTGCGACTCGCTCCACTGGGCTTGAATGGCGGGCTCAATGTCGCTGGGGTTGTATTTTTCTTGCATGACCACAAAGGATAAGAGAGAAAGGCCCATCCAGTGGGCCCGAGAGCGGCAGCAGGGCCGAGACGGCCCGACGCCACCCGCACGGTGAGGGAGTGGCTATTTTAGCGACTCAAGACCCCGGAGCTCATGGCTCTTGCAAGCCGAGAACATCAAACATGTCAAAAAGTCCCTGGGTTTTGTCGGCCAAAAACCGCGCTGCTCGCAAGCTCCCCTGGGCATAGGTGCTGCGAGAGGAGGACTTGTGGGTGATTTCGATGCGCTCACCCTCCCCGGCAAACAGCACCGTGTGGTCGCCCACGATGTCGCCCCCACGCACCGTGGCAAAGCCAATGCTCCTGGGAGCCCTCGCACCGGTATGGCCGTGCCGGGTAAAGACGCCATGGGTGCTCAAGTCACGCTGGCTCGCTTGGGCCACCACCTCGCCCATTTTGAGGGCCGTGCCTGAGGGCGCATCCACCTTGTGGCGGTGGTGCGCCTCAATGATCTCGACATCGTAGTCCGCATCCAAGCTCTTGGCGGCCAAGGCCAAGAGCTTCAAGGTGACATTCACCCCCACACTCATATTGGGCGCCATCATGATGGCAATCCCTTGGCTGGCGGCGCGAATGCGTTGGGTCTCGGCGTCGCTAAAACCCGTGGTGCCAATCACCATCTTCACCTTCAAACGCTCACAAATCGCCAAATGCGCGAGCGTGCCCTCTGGACGGGTGAAATCGATCAAACAATCCGCCCCTTGGAGCGCCTCCTCGGGTCGATCGCTCACCATGACCGCGGTGCTCAAGCCCAACAATTGACCCGCATCTTGCCCCAGCAAGCGAGACCCCGCCATGTCGATGGCCGCACTGAGCTTCAAATCGGTGCTGGCACAAACCGCTTGAATGAGCATTTGGCCCATGCGGCCACCCGCTCCGGCGATGGCAATGCGTAGGGGTTGGGTCATCGGGGGCACTCCTGGTGAGATGAAACAAGGATACGAGGCGTTGGCGTTGATCCGGGGTGAGGGCCCAGCTCCAAGACCCAGGCGATCACACCCACGAGATCGTCAGGCCATTCAGGGCGACTCCAGGGGGGGAAACTGGGCGCTCACCGCGGCGGCATTGAGCAAATCGGTGCTGGCCTCACTGGCCGCGAGCGTGCCCTGCGCTAAGGGGGCTGCTGGCTTGAACGGCGCCAACTGCTCAGGCGTGGCCGTGAGGGGCGGGATTTTGGCGGTCGAGGGGCGACGAATATCAATGCGCGCCGCAAATTCGGCCTCGGTGGGCAAGGGGTCGGCTTCGTAGCGCGTCATGGCGTCGTTTTCAAAAAACACCGCCAGCCGGCGCTGCTGGATGGGTTCGTTGTGCCGCCGGATGGTGAAGGCATAGTCCCAGCGGTTACCGTGGAATAAACTCTCGATCAAGGGCGTGCCCAACACCTCTTTGATCTGGTTCTTGCTCATGCCGGGGCGAATCACCTGAATTTGCTCTTGGGTCACCACATTGCCCTGAATGAGCTCGATGCGGTACGGGTTGATGTTGGCCACAAGCCGGTTCAAGGGCTCATCGACAAAGGAGCACGCGCTCAAGACCAGCACGGCAGCGCCAAGCACGGCCGCCAACAGCCCACGGTACGGGTGCAGGCCAAGTTGGCGGGTTCGGGTGTGTGATTGCATGTCAATCCAACGTTGGGATAAAGCTATGATGGGGGCATTGTAGCGAACACCCAGCCCAGCGCTTTGGACTTTTTCAACCCACCAGCAAAGACCACGCCATGACGCCCTTGCTTGACCTCAAAACGACCGGCCTCAAAGCCACCTTGCCACGACTGAAGATTTTGGAATGGTTTCAACGCGGCGAGCACCGGCACATGACGGCCGAAGATGTTTACCGCATTGCCCTCAACGAAAACATCGACATCGGCTTGGCCACCGTCTACCGCGTGCTCACCCAGTTTGAGCAAGCGGGGCTGTTGAGCCGCTCGCACTTTGAGAGTGGCAAAGCGGTGTTTGAGCTCGACCAAGGCCAGCACCACGACCACTTGGTGTGCTTGGACTGTGGTCGTGTGGAGGAGTTTTATGAGCCTCAAATTGAGCAACTGCAAAAATCAATTGCTCAGCACAAAGGCTTTGAGCTCGCCGACCACGCCTTGAGTCTTTATGCGCACTGCAAAACCAACCCCTGCCCTCACCGCCTCGAGAGCCGCGCGCCCTGAGCGCACGCTAGGCGGACTTGAACCGCCGTTGGGTCAAGCGCAAAGCCACGCCATAGGCCGTGGCGGTGTAGGCGACGATGGCAAGCAACGCCAAACCCGCCTCTTGGGGCCACTGGCCCAAAAATAGCGGGCGAAACACTTCAATGACCAAACTGAGCGGCAGCCACGCAGCCACCCCTTGCAACCAATGGGGCAGCTGCTCGCGGGGGAAAAAGACCCCACTCAAAAACATCATCGGGGTCAAAAACAAGGTGAAGTAATAGGTGAAAAAATCATAGCCCTTGGCCAAGGCGTTGAAGATCAAGGCGATGGCGCTGAACATGACCGAGGCCAAGACCAGCACCCCCCAAGCCAACAGCACGTGCGCTTGCCCCAGTAGCCCCATCAAGGCCATCACCACAAAAATGGCACTCACACTGAAAATCGCCTTGAAGGCCGCCCACAGCATCTCGGCCATCACGATGTCTTCGAGCAAGATCGGGGCATTCAAAATCCCGTCCCAAGTGCGCTGCACCGACATGCGCGAAAACACCGAATAAAGCGCCTCAAAACTCGCCGCATTCATGGCGCTCATGCAGATGTAGCCACTCGCCACAAAGTTCAAATAAGGCACCGCACCGCGCGGCGTTTGGATCTCACCGACCAAGGACCCCAGGCCGTAGCCAAAGGCCGCAAGCCACATGAGAGGCTCGGCAATGTTGCCAAGCAAACTGGGGATGGCGAGTTTTCTCCAAACGAGAAAATTGCGCATAAAAACCGGCCAAAACCGCATCACGAGCCCTCCCGCATTTGACGCCCCGTGAGCTTGAGGAACAAGTCCTCCAAGTTCGCCGGGCGGTGCAAAATTCTGACTCGTGGGTAGGCCTGCAAAGCGTGCAACAAACCCGACACCTCATGGGCGTAAAAGAACACGGTCTCGCCGCTTTTTTCAACGCGCTCAGCATGGGGTTGCAGTGCGGCCAAGTCCGCTTCTTGCCACTCCACACCATAGGCCTCAACCACATGGGCCTCCAAATGCGCGGCAATCAAGGCCTTGGGGGTGCCTTGCGCAATGATCTCGCCCTGGTCCAAGACCACCAAACGGTCGCACAGTCTTTCGGCCTCGTCCATGAAGTGGGTGGTGAGCAAAATCGATTTGCCCGACTGCACGAGTTGCTGCAAGCGCTCCCACATCAAATGCCGGGCCTGGGGGTCAAGTCCCGTGGTGGGCTCGTCCAAGACGAGCAATTGGGGGTTGTTGATCAAGGCGCGTGCCAAACTCAGCCGCCGCTTCATGCCACCCGACAACGCCGCAGGCTTGTCTTGGGCCTTGGAGGTGAGGGCAGCAAAGGCCAAGAGCTCGGGGATGCGCGTCTTCAAAAGCGCCTTGGACAGCCCAAAATAGCC
>CAISQQ010000238.1 GCA_903887655.1 uncultured Burkholderiales bacterium | reverse complement strand
GGTGAGGGGGTGTTGGCGATGAGGTGGTTGCTGGGCTCTGAGCCTGGCCGCCATCGTGCCCTGGCCCTTTGGCCTCAAGGCCGTGCAGGCTCACGATGGCATTGAAGCGTGGGTTGTGGGTTTTGATTTGCTCCCAATAGGCCATGAGGACCTCCACGCAAGAGACCTCTCGAGTATGGATGGCGGTGTGCAGGGCTTGTGCGCTGAGCTCAGTGATGGTCATGAACAATGAAGTTGGCGGTCAGGACAGCGGGGATAGAGGAGAGACAGTGGCAAAGAGAGTGCAGAGCTTTGAGCGTTGAGCGGCTCAGCCGCAAAGCACCAGGGAGCAAGCACCAGGCACAAGGTACAAGGCACCAGGTGCCTTGCCCGTTTGGGCCGATTCACGCCGGCTCCAACCAAGCCTTCACCAAGTTCACCCACATCGAGCCGCCCAGCGGGATCAACTCGTCATTGAAGTCGTAGGTGGGGTTGTGCAGCATGCAGGGGCCTTCGGCATGGCCCGTCTCGCGGTGGGTGCCGTCGCCGTTGCCAATGAAGATGTAGGCGCCAGGGACTTTCTCCAGCATGTAGGAGAAGTCCTCCGCCCCCATGGTGGGCTCTTGGTGCACCACCTGGGTCTCGCCCACCATCTTTTGGATCACCTGCTTGGCAAACGCGCTTTCTTTGGGGTGGTTGATGGTGGGGGGGTAGTTGCGGTAGAAATGAAACTCCGCAGTGGCATCGAATGAGGCACACAGGTGCTCACTCAAGTGGCGCATGCGCCGCTCAATCATGTCAAGCACCTCGGTCGTGAAGGTGCGCACGGTGCCTTTGAGTTGGCAGTGGTCGGCAATCACATTGGTGGCTTCGCCGGCTTGGATCATGGTGACCGAGATCACCGCCGCATCGACGGGTTTTTTGTTGCGGGTGATGATGGTCTGAAACGCTTGCACGAGTTGACACGCCACGGGCACCGGGTCGACTCCGTTGTGGGGGAGCGCGGCGTGAGAGCCTTTGCCGCGAATGACGATGCGAAACTCGTTCGATGAGGCCATCACGGGGCCAGGGCTCAGGGCAAACTGACCCACCGCGAGGCCCGGCCAGTTGTGAACGGCGTAGACGGCGTCCATGGCAAAGCGCTCAAAAAGCCCGTCCTTGATCATCTCGCGAGCGCCGCCGCCGCCTTCTTCTGCCGGCTGAAAAATCAAGTAAACCGTGCCATCAAAGTCAGGGTGGCGAGCCAGGTGCTGGGCGGCCGCCAAGAGCATGGTGGTGTGCCCATCGTGGCCGCAGGCGTGCATGCGCCCAGGGTGCACGCTCGCGTGGGGGAACTGGTTTTTTTCGCTCATGGGGAGGGCGTCCATGTCGGCCCTCAAACCGATGGCGCGTGGGCTGTTGCCAAGCCGCCCTTTGATCACCCCCACAACCCCGGTTTGACCCAGACCCGTGTGGACCGGGATGCCCCATTGGGTGAGCAAGCGCACCACCGTCTCGCTCGTGCGCTCTTCTTTGAAGCACAACTCGGGGTGGGCGTGCAAGTCGCGGCGAATGGCGGTGAGCGCGGCCGCTTCGGTAACGATGGAGTCGAGCAAATGCATGGCGGGGCTTTCTGTGGTCTGGCGTCTTGGGGAGTGGGGGATGCTGCTGGCTGCTGCAGGCGGCTCGCCCTCTCCTCAAAAAACGAATCTGTATTTTAGAAGAATCTGCGCTGGCGTGGTGAATACTGGGCTATGGACTATGGACTATGGGTGGGGGTGTTGGGCGTGTTGTTCCGACTCATCGCTGTAGTTTTGGATGAGGCCGAGCAAATGGGCCTGTGAGGCGTCTTCCAAATACGGCACCAAGAGGCTCAAGACGTGTTGGGCGCCTCTGAGGAGGGCTTGCTGGGCGTTGTCGTCTTCCAAGGCGTGGCGCGGGTCTTTGGCAAACTCAAAGGACAACCACCAAGTGAGCATCACCACCATTTGGGTGGCGCACATCTCTCGGCTTGAGGTCTGCATGTGCAAGTGGCCTTGGTGACCCAGGCCTTGCAAGAGGGCTCGGCAAGCGCTGGTTTTGAGGAGCAAGATGTCTTTGACGTCTTTCTCGAGGCGGCGGTTTTTGCTCAGCAAGTCCCCCAGATCGCGGTAGAGAAAGCGGTACTCCCAAATGAGCTCAAACAAGGAGTGCAGGAAAAACCAGGCTTCTTCCACATCGCTCACGTGCGCACCGGCGGCCAAGATCGGAAACAGCCGGGCTTGGTACTGCTCAAAGAGCGCGGTCACCAACTCGTCCTTGGCGGGGAAGTGGTAGTAGAGGTTGCCCGGGCTGATCGAGAGCTCAGACGAGATCAGGGTGGTCGAGACATTGGGCTCACCAAAGCGATTAAAGAGCGCCAAGGTGGTGCTCAAAATACGCTCAGCAGTTCGACGCGGGGCCTTTTTAGCCATGGAGGAGACAAGACCGGGTGAGGGTTGGGTGCCACGGGGTGTGGGCTTGGGAACACTCTAGCCTAAAATGCGGCAAAGGTGTAGTGGGTAAACCAAAGCGCCACCCCATTGATTTCACCTGAGCGTGAGGCCAATGGGGTT
>CAISQQ010000237.1 GCA_903887655.1 uncultured Burkholderiales bacterium | reverse complement strand
TATGGTCTCATGACCCACATGGCGGGGTCTTTGGGGGTGAATTGCACTTTTTGTCACAACTCGAGATCGTTTTCCAGCTGGCAAGAAAGTCCTCCCCAACGGGCCACGGCATGGTATGGCATTCGGATGGCCAGAGACTTGAATGCCCAGTACATGGAGCCACTGCAAGCGACCTTTCCGGAGCACCGCTTGGGCCCAACGGGTGACGTGGCCAAGGTGTATTGCGCCACGTGTCACCAAGGTGTTAATAAGCCGCTCAATGGCGCTCCAATGCTCGACGCATTTCCTGAGCTCAGGACCTACACGCCCAGTCTGGATGTGAAAGTCTCCAAGCGGTGAGTCTTTCCTTGGCCAAGTCTTGAATGTTCCAACTCCACCACGACGCTCAGCTTGAACCGCAAACTTTGAATGGTGTGGTGGTGGTGGTGTTGTTCAATTTTTGGCCCCAACACCGGCCATGGGTTTGGCTGCACCTCATGCAAGGCCCGGGGCGCTATTTAAAAACGGTCCCCGGCTTGTTGTTCGCCAAAATCATGGGCTCCGGAGACGGCGGCGGCTTCGGATTGAAGCCCAGTTCAACGCACCAAGGCTTGATCTTTTTTTTTGACACGCCCCAAGCCGCCAGTGCTTATTTGAACAGCGACGACTTGCAACAAATTCGCTCAAAAGCCCAAGATTGGTGGCAAGGTCTTCTCGGGGTCAACTCTTGCCGTGGAAGCTGGGGGAGTCAGCGCTGGACAAGCGAGGGACTCCTCGATGAGCACGACAGTTCACCAGCAAGCCCCCCCATCCATCATGTGGCGTCCTTGACCCGTGGGAGTGTCAGGGCCAGCAAAGCCATGTCCTTTTGGCGTTTCGCACCCGCTGCGCAAGCCGACTTGGCCCAAGCCCCGGGTTGCGTACTCTCCATGGGCTTGGGAGAGGCGCCTGTTCTCAGGCAATGCACCTTCAGTGTCTGGAAAGACACCGAATCCATCGTCAATTATGCCCACCAAGGTGCGCATTTGAAGGCCATTGCGGCGGCTCAAAAGCATGGCTTCTTTACCGAATCCATGTTCGTTCGCATGCAAGTGCTGCACATGCGTGGGAGCTGGGCGGGCAGGGCGTTCGATGCCAATGCGCCTGTTGCGCATGCACTTGGGCTCGCGACGTGACGCCGGATCAGTCGCCTCGTCACTCCAGTGTGTTCACGCCTGGCGCACCCAGCGACTCGCCCCCTCAGGAGCGCACCACTGTCCATATCCGGTCTGGCCCTCAGGTGGTGGTCGTGGGTGCAGGCATGGCGGGCTTGGTGAGTGCGCTTTTGTTGGCCCATGCGGGTGCTCAGGTCACGGTCTTGGAAGCGCAGTCGCAGTCGGGTGGCAAAATGCGGCAACTCCGCCCCGGCCCGGCTCAAGACTGGAGCGACCCTCACCGTCCTGGCATTGACAGCGGGCCCACGGTCCTCACCATGAAATGGCTCTTTGAGGAGATCTTTGCCTCGGTGGGCGAGCATTTGGATCAAGCGCTTGATTTGCAGCGCTTGGAGGTCTTGGCCAAGCACGCCTGGAGTGCCGACTCGGGGCAGGCGCAACTGTCTTTGTACGACCACCGAGCTCAGAGTGTCCAAGCGGTGGGGGAGTTTGCTGGGGCTGCCGAGGCCAAGCGGTTTGAACACTTTTGTCAAAGCGCCCAAGCCCTCTATCAGGCGCTCGAGGGCACCATCATCCGAGAAGCTTCACCGAGTTTGATCAAACTCACACGCTCCTTGGGGCCTCGTGGGCTGGCCTTGTTGGCGGGCATTGGCCCGATGCGCAGTTTGTGGGGCAGCCTTGGGGGCTACTTCAAAGATCAGCGGCTTCGGCAACTCTTTGCCCGTTATGCAACGTATTGTGGCTCCTCGCCTTGGGCCTCGCCCGCGACCTTGATGCTGATTGCGCAGGTGGAAATGGCGGGCGTGTGGTCGGTTGCGGGCGGCATGCGCGCATTGGCCCAGGTGCTCGAGCGGCTGTGCCGTGACCGTGGTGTTGAGTTCAAGTTTCAAACGCGTTGTGCTGAATTGGAAATCGTGGGCGCTAGCGTCAAAGCCGTGCACACGGACCAAGCTGAGCGCTTGCCCGCGTCTGCGGTGGTCTTCAATGGCGACATCCAAGCGCTGCATGACGGCCTCTTGGGAGCGGCAGCAGCGCAGGGCATGTCTGCGAAGCGTCAGCCTGGGGCGGTGCGGTCTTTGTCAGCGCTCACCTGGAGTATGCAGTGCGTGGTGGAAGAAAAGCGCTTTTCGCTCGAGCGGCACAACGTCTTCTTTCACAACGACCGTCCCTTGCAATACCAAGACGAATTCAGTGATATTTTTAATCGCGAACGCCTACCCCTCACGCCCACTGTGTACGTCTGCGCTCAAGAGCGCGGGGTGGGCGCCTTCACCCACAGCGGCGAGCCGGGTGCGAAAAAAGAATCGATATTTTGTTTAATCAATGCCCCTGCCAACGGTGACACCCGAGCATTGACAACCCAGGAGCTAAAGGCATGCGAGAGCGCCACGTTTTCACTTCTCCAACGCTGTGGCCTCACGCTGCAGACTTCCCCACAATGGACCCTAGAGACCACGCCCAGGCAATTCCATCAGCTCTTTCCCGCCACCGGCGGGGCACTGTATGGCCAAGCGACCCACGGCTGGCTGCAGGTGTTTTCCAGGTCGACGGCCACCACCCCGATTCAAGGACTCTTTCTAGCGGGGGGGAGCGTGCACCCGGGGCCGGGCTTGCCCATGACCGCGATGTCAGGCCGTCTGGCGGGCGAGGCCGCGATGGCGCACCTCGGTTTGACCAAGGTGTGAACGCTGGGGGCTACTTGTGGTGGTACATCGATGCCATGAGTGAGTGTGGCCAGTACAGTTTGAGTTTGATTGCCTTTGTGGGCAGTGTGTTCTCTCCCTACTACGCCCGCGCCCTTCGGCGAGGACTCAGCCCCAATCCCGAGAATCACTGCGCGCTCAATGTGGCCTTGTACACCCCTAAAGGCCACCACTGGAGCATGACCGAGAGGCCTCAAGGGAGTGTGGTCCGAGAGGCCAATGCCTTTGTCATCGGGCCGTCTTGTGTGCATTGGGATGGGTCTGCTTTGCATGTGGACTTTGATGAATGGTCTGTCCCTATCCCCAGGCGCCTGAAGGGTCGGGTGAGTGTGTATCCGGATCAACTCTTTGATTTCTCCACCGCACTGGACCACCAGGCCAGACATCATTGGGGACCGATAGCGCCATTTGCCCGCGTGCAAGTGGATCTCTCGCACCCCGCTCAATCTTGGAAGGGACACGCGTATGTCGACTCCAACGAGGGCGTGGAGCCTGTCGCGCAGGCCTTCACGCAATGGGACTGGAGTCGTGCGCACATGTCCGATGGGGCCAGCACGGTGCTCTACGATTGTCAGTTTCACGAAGGCCCAGATCGTTTGTTGGCGCTTCGTTTCTTGAGCAGTGGCCGTGTCGAGCCTTTTGAGGCGCCCGCGCGTGAAACCATGCCCAAGACCGCGTGGGGTCTGGAGCGCAGACTGCGCAGTGAGCGCGCTTTGGGTCGCATCCAATCCTTGGAGGACACGCCTTTTTACCAGCGCGCTGTGGTGCAACATCAGTTGCTAGGCGAGACGGTGAGCAGTTTTCATGAAACCCTCAACGCCAATCGTTTTGCCTCGGCTTGGGTCCAGGCCTTGCTGCCATGGCGCATGCCGCGCTTGCCCGCACGAGCTCGTTCAAGGGTCTGAGAGGGCCGCGCGTGTGGCTTCTCGTGTGGCTTCGCGCGAGAAGTCGCGAGTGTATTCGCGCGTGAGCTAGCGCAATGCAAGCAGGGGTCTGCTTCAGGACTTGGTGGAGGTGTTCATGAATTGCTCATTGTCCTCGAGACGCCTCTCGATGAGTTCGAGCACCCACTCCACACGCTCAGGAAAGCCTCTGTTGGGGAATCCTTCGTGCTTGAGTCCGTAGCGAGCACATTGCTCTTTGCAGGCTTGGACCAAATAAGCGATGGCGGGCAAGGCGGGTTCGGCGACCTTTGGAGTGACAATCCAAGGCGCTTGGAGTTTGGCCTGGCACAGCAGCCAAAGTTTACGGCTGAGGGGGACCACGCTGCGCTGCTGGATCGAGTCCAGTTGGTTGGCGCGCAGGACCTGTCCGATTTCAGCGTAAATCAAGCGTGCAGAGAAAATAGCGGCCCTGAATTCAGGGGCCAAATCGGCCACACCCACACTCGAGCGCTGGTACAAGCGATCGGCCTCATCCAAGAGCCGACCCACCACCGCCTGAATGCCCGGTGTCAGCACCGGGTTTTGGAGCCACTGCACATGATCGATCCCCTCTTGGTGAAGCCACTCCAAGGGAAGATACAGTCTGCCATTTCTCGCGTCCTCTCCCACATCGCGAGCGATATTGGTCAGTTGCATGGCAACGCCCAACTCACAAGCCCTGGCCAAGGTGTGTGCATTTCTCGCGCCCATGATCCAACTCATCATGGCGCCCACGCTACCGGCCACCCGAGCACCATAGTCATGCACGGACTCAAGGGTGGGGTACAGCCGCGTTTCAGTGTCCCAAGCAAACCCCTCCATGAGGGCGTCGAGCAAGGCTCTGGGCAATTTGAATTGGTGCACCACATGCGAGAGGGCATGGTCTTCAATGACATCCATGGGGTTTTGATCGTAGATCAAATCGAGTCGGTGCTGGAGCTGCTCCAAGCTCGCTCTCGGATGGGTTGAGTGATCGACCAAGTCGTCGGCGACGCGACAAAAGGCATACAAGGCAATGGAGGCTTGGCGCACGCGTTTGGGCAGCAATTTGCTGGCTGCGAAAAACGTCTTTGAGCCACCTCGCATGAGGGCCACACACTCATCAAAATCACGCAAATGGGCGGCGTTTTTATCGTAGGGTTCAAGCATGGGGGATGACTTTCTCAAGCGCCTTGGCAGACATCAACACCCCTGGCACGCCTGCGCCCGGGTGGGTGCTGGCGCCCACCATGAAGAGGTTTTTGATGTCCTCACTGCGATTGTGCGGACGAAAAATTGCACTTTGTGTGAGCAGTGGCTCCAGTCCAAAGCCAGCCCCTTTGTACGAATACAAGCGGTTTTGAAAGTCCAGGGGCGTCGTGATCTTGGAGGTGACGATGTGATGCCCCAGATCGGGCAGCACCGTGGCCTGCAAATGCGCCTGAATGGCTTGCCGAAAAGTCTCACCGATGCTGGCCCAGTCGGTTTGGCTGTCCAAATTGGGCACCGGCGCCAGCGCATAAAACGTGTCGCATCCCACCGGCGCCATCGAAGGGTCGGTTGCCGTGGGTCGGTGCAGGTACAGGCTAAAGTCTTTGGCCAAGTGGTGCTTTTTAAAGATGTCGTTGAGCAGCGCTTTGTATCGCTCGGTGAGGATCATCATGTGATGGGGCACGTCGGGATAGGTTCGGTTGGTCCCAAAATACCAAACAAACAGCCCCATGGAGTAGTGGCCCTTGTCGATGCGAGCATCACTCCAGTGGCGTCGATGTTCGGCGTCGATCAAGTGCTTGTAAGTCCAGGCCGAATCGGTGTTGCACACCACAATATCGGCCTCGATGAGCTCGCCGCCGCCTTGGCGGTCATCGCGCGCCCCCGAGGCGTTGTGGGTGGATGGTTTCTCCAGCTCCACGCCATAAGCTTTGCCGTTGTGGATACAAATGCGCTTGACCGCACAGTTGTAGCGAATCGGTACATTCAAGCCGTCGAGCAGCCCCACCAGGCCCTTGACCAAAGCGCCTGTGCCGCCGATGGGGGAGTGAACGCCCCAAGTCTTCTCCAGGGAGTGGATCAAGGCATAAGCCCGTGTCACGCTGAACGGATTGCCGCCGATGAGCAGCGGGTGAAAGCTGAAGGCCACGCGCAGCAAGGGATGCTCAATGTGCTGGGCCACCAAGCTGTACAAACTCCGCCAAGCGCGCATTTTGATGAAAGACGGCAAGGCTTTCAATAAATCTTTGTAGCTGTCAAAGGCCACATCGCCCATTTCCTCAAAACCGAGTTTTTTGCACACATCGGCCGCGCGCATGAGTTGGTGGTAGCCCTGGACATCACGGGGATTGAATTTGGCAATTTCTTGGCACATGGCCTGGGTGTCATCGCTGTAGTCAAAGGTCTGTCCTGTGTAGAACAAAATTCGATAAAACGGCATCATCTTGACCAAATCGATTTCGTCGCTCATGGTTTTGCCGCACAGGGTCCAGAGCTCCTCGAGCAAAAATGGGGCGGTGATGATGGTGGGCCCAGCATCGAAGGTGAAGCCGTCTTGGTGATGCACATAGGCTCGTCCGCCTGCAGCGTCGAGTTTTTCCAAAACCTCCACGTCATAGCCTTTGGCGCTCAAGCGAATGGCGCTGGCAAGCCCACCAAATCCCGCGCCAATCACCAAGGCCTTGGGTCTGCGCTCAAGCGGCTTGACTCGGGTGGGACTCAGCATGGATACGCCTTCTTCAAGAAAATGGGAGCCCTGGCACACGGGTGTGTCAAGTCGTTTTGGGCACTGCGCGTGGCGGTGTGTGGTTCATTTGGAGTCAACGACAGATCTCCCGGTCAGTCCAGCGTTGCCCAAGGGAAGAATGAGTGGTTTGTCCAGGCCCAGGCTGTCATCGCTCGCGTCAGTGCTGGAGGCGCTAGGCCAAGTGGTTTTCAAAGCCCAGCCCCAAACCCGTTCCAGTGAGAGCGGCATCATCATCAAGACGTGCTCCAAAATCGCCAAGCCGAGCAAACTCGCCAACAAAACCCACTGACACGTGATGGTGACTTGGCGTGATTTGGCTTGCCAGATGAGCGCCACCCAACTGATGATGGACAGGGTGAGCGTGGTGTAGAAAAATACACCCACGGGTTGCTTGCGGAAATAACTGCCCATGTAGGCCAATTGGGTCGGCAAGTATTGCTCACCAACTTGAGGCACTCCAAAAAACAAATTGAATTTGGAGCTCAGTCGCATGAGCCACAGCAGCGCAAATGTGCAAAGCGCCGTGTGGTTGGGGTTGCCCAGCTGCAGGGCCACCAGGAGCGAGAAGTTGAGAAAGAGCCCCAATTCGTGATGCCAGATCACCTCCACGGATTGTTTGAACCGAGCCCATTGGGAGAGGTTGGTGTCGAGTTCGGTTTTTCGGGGCCCACAGATCCAGCCCGTCAAAAACATCAACTCATGCCAACCCCACATCACGATGGTGCTGATAAAACCCATATAGGCGTTGGTGTTGGTGTTGTCCTCCATGGACTTCGCCGCTAAAAAAACAGCCAACAAGCTCATCAATGTCCAAAATCCGCGAGCGAGCGAAAACCAAGCCTTGGGCAGTCGCACCAACAGCAAAATGATGCCCGTGCCAAACCACCATGACACCAAGGCCAAGAGAGCAGGGGCGAGGACGATGCTGGCGAAGTCTGGCATGGGCTTGGGGTTTCTCGATTTACCAAGTAGGCACGAGTCGGACTTGTTCGGGCTGTCGAGAGGGAATCACGGGAATGAAAAAGAGTTTGGCAAACTCCCATCCCGCTGACAACGCGATGAATCCCTTTCTCAAGGTATTGAGCACGCCCCCTTTGGCCTGCGCTTCACCCATTGACAGCGACAACGCCGCCAATCGATCCAAACCCGGTTTGAATTTGGGGTGATCGATGTCAATCAAAATGGGAAAGACTTGGCGTGAAATCTCCGAGGTGATCCGAAAGACCTCAAAGTCATAGTTCGTCGCATCGAGTCCCATGGCGTTGTGAAGGGCGGGTCGGTTGTGATCGCGCACGTACATCGTGGCGTACACGGCCAAGATGAAAAAGCGTATCCACCACACATTGTGACCCTTCAAAAGCGCAGGGTCTGCACGCATGATCAGCGCAAAAGACTCACCATGGCGGAATTCATCATTGCACCAGCGCTCGAACCAGCGAAAGATGGGGTGAAAGCGTTTGTCCGGATGACGCTCCAATTGTCTAAAGATGGAGATGTAGCGGGCGTATCCAATTTTCTCGGACAAGTAAGTGGCGTAGAAAATGAACTTGGGCCGAAAGAAGGTGTAGGACTTGGATTTTTTCAGCTCCCCCAAGTCGATGCCAAAATTGAAATCCTTCAGCGATGAATTCAAAAATCCCGCATGGCGTGACTCGTCGCGAGCCATGTAGGTCATGAGCTTTTTGATGTCCGGGTTGGTGACGTTTTTTCTGACCTCGTTGTACAAAATGCAGCCCGAGAATTCTGACGTGAGTGAGCTGATCAAGAAATCATAGAACTCTTGCTTGAGACTTTCATCGAGTTTGGCCATCAAGGTTTTGACCTCCTGGGCAAACTCGGCGTCTCTTTGGAAGTGATCGTGGTTGTTGTCGCCTTCGTACTCTTGCATCATCAAATCCCACTCTGCGCGCACAGAGCTGATGTCAATGTGGTCCATCGCGGCAAAATCGGTGGTGTAAAAACGAGGTGAAATGACCGTGTTGGTGAGCGCTTTTTTGTTCGCATCGGCTGCTGACTCGACGTGGCTCACGAGTTGTTGGGTGAAGTCTGTCTCCATGAAAGCGGTTTGGGCGTTCATTGGGCCTCCTTGTTGTGGGCGGTCGTGGTGGGGTTCATCGCTGAGGGGGTTGGCCGTGCAGACACTGCGTTGAGGATCTGCACAAAAACGGCCAGGTTATCGGGTCCAAAGGCTTGAAGGTCAATGCTTTTGTGGGTCAAGGGGTCGGTGATGCAAAGTCGCCCGTCTTGCAAGAGCGCCAACTCAAACGGTACATCGGGGCTCAAGTTTCGCGCCATCCTGTCTCTGGCGAGTGCGCGCAATGTGCCCCTCAAAAATCCTTGCTCACCTTCAAAGAGGAGCTTTGTTCGGTGCTGCGGCAAGTGGGTCGGGTTGGCTGAGCCGCTCACCCCAACGCTGTCGACCCAAATGGCGATGCCGCCATTGGCTTCGTCACGAAAGACCAAGTTGGTTTTTTGGATGGGTGTTGCCGCTGCTGCCTCGCTCATGGAGTCCATTGGGGGCGTCAAGCTGACATAAAGGAGTGTGGCGAGCATCACCCCCAACATCATCAAAAAATGCCCAGCTCGGATGGGGGGCAACCCCGCGCTTTGTGCTGGCGTACTGGTGCTTTTGGCGCCATCTGATCTGCTGGCGCTGCTGGCATCGGACTTGGGGGTTGACAAAGAGTAGGACGTCATGGTCTTTAGGCGGTGTGGGGCATGCTGTTGAAGCCCAGGCGATCTCGGCTGGTAGCCGTCTGGGGCGAGTTTGAAGCCGCCTGGCTTGGGCTCGCCGCGGCCGAGGTGTGGGCGTTGTCGCTGTTGACCGCGTTGATGTCCAACCATGCAGACTTCAAGACATCGGCACATTGTCTGCCTTGTCGCAAGCACCGGAGTGTGGGCTCTGGATGCTTGAGCACCCAGGGTCTGGCGTGCGGCCACAAATGCAGCCACGCAATTCGATCCGACGCCTTGAGGGTGAGACTGATGTCACAGTGGTCCCCTTTGATGAGTTCTTGTGCACTGACAATTTGCTGCAGTGGCAAGTTGAACGTCACACTGAAGACCACCCCAATGCGCATCACGACCCGTTTGTTCGTGATGGTGTACATGCTCGCCTTGGCGCTCATGTAGGCCCACGCCGCCAAAGAGGCCAAGGTCACCGCAATGAGCGTTCCAGTGATGATCATGGGCTTCATGCTCCAGTCGCCTCCTTGCTCGCTCAGGTAGCTGGCTTGGAGAGCGAGCATGAGGGCAAAGTAAAGACTCAAACTTCTTAAATGAAAAGCATGCACCCCCAAGCCCCACCAATCGGGTGCGCCTTGCCACAAAATGTGCTCGCCCTTGGGGAGCTTTTCTGGCAACCCCAGTTGCGCCTCGAACTCGTGCTCGTGGGTGGCTTTCATACCAAGGGTTCCTGACGCTCAGGGGTGGCGTAAAGCGTTCCTGCACCGTAATAAGCACAGATTTTTTCCTCTTCCAATCGGGTGATTTGTTCAGGATTTTTGAGGACAGGCACGTTCTCAAACTGAGCGGCCAAGAGGGCGTGCACGTGGATGTTGAATCGGTTGATGAGCGAGAAGTTGACCGGCAAGAGCACCGTTTTGCCGCTGGGCAGCTTCACCTCAAGGTAGCGAAACATCATCTCCATGCGGTCAACCCACAGGTCAATGACCTCGCCCACGGGCTGCTCTTTGGCGTCATAAACGATGAAACCCCTGGGGTCATTGTCTTGGTGGGCCACACCGTGCTCATGGGACGCGCGCAGGGGCACAATTTTGGGGTGACCATGGGGGTCTTTTTCGCAGATATCTTCCCTGGCGGCCCAAGCCCCGGGTCCCATGCCCGAGGTGAGCGGGTCCCCCTTGGGCTCCAAGGGTGCGCCCAGCCAATGGTGTGCGGGCGTGTAAGAATACTCACCGTCAGGACGGTTCACATCGGGGATCTTGATCTCGCGACCGTCTTCGAGCTTGTAAGTGACGGGGTCGGGAAAGGGCCAACCCACTTGCTTGGGGCCGTTTTCGCGCCCATTGTCGAGAGGATAGCCCTCGCGGTGATTTTCTCGCAAGAGGTAATAAATGATGCCAGCAAAAAATGCCCAAAAGATGTAGAGCACAATTTGTGCGACATCGATGTATTGGGTGATTGCGCCTGTTTCCATGAGCTCATCTCCTTAGGGTTGAGATTGATTGAGATTGATAAAAGGGTTCAATTGGGCAACTCCGCCAGTCCAAATTTCAGGGCCTGAGGGTATGAACGGGGATTTTTTCTTGACAAGGGCGCCATGGCGACGAGAGCGGCAAACAGCAGCAGCATCTCCAGCGCAAACACCAAGCCGTATCCACTGGAGGGATTCATGAGTGCGTCTCCCAACACACCGCTGTTGGCAAAGACAGAAAACACATCTTTCAAGACCCCCCCCACGGCCATGGACACGCCCGCCGAGGTCGCTTGCACAGCGCCCCAGGCTCCAAGGACCATGCCGATCATCGCTTTTTGAGGCATCTCCATGGCGATGATGAGCATACCCACCGAGAACATGCCCCCACCAAAACCAATGCAGGCCGTGCCCAAGCGAAATAACCAAGCCAAGTCCATGGGGGAGGCGAGTAGCACGCAGGCAAATCCAGGCAAGCCCATCAAGAGTCCAATGGCCGAGATGCGGCACGCGTCAAGCCCTTTGCCCATGAGCTTGGCGGCAAATGCAAATGCAATGAGCGCACCGGCTGCCGACAAGGCGGTGAGTGAGCTCGTGAAGCTCACATCCAAATGCAAGACCTCGCCACCAAAGGGCTCAAGAATGATGTCTTGCATACTAAAAGCACACGTCCCAATGCCCACGGTCCACAAAAACCGTTTCATGTTGGGCAGCGCAATGATTTCTTGCCAGTGTTTTGAAAAACCATCGGGCTCGCGCGCGCCGCGCTTGGTTTGGCGCGCTTCTTGTTTCCACAGGGCCGTCAAATTCAAGGCCGCCACCACCAACGCACTGCCTTGCACCACTTGGGCCAATTTGGTGGGCGTGAAGTGGTCGAGCATGAAAGCGAGCAAGGCGCTGCCAACAATCAAGCCCACCAGCATCGCGCCATGCAACAAAGCCACCACACGGGGACGTTTATCAGGCTCGGCCAGATCGGTGGCCAAGGCCAGGCCGGCTGTCTGTGTGGTTTGTATGCCCGCACCGACCATCAAAAAGGCCAAGCACGCGCCCAAGCGACCCATCCACAGCGTTTGAAGTGCCGTGTCGTTGAGCAGCAAGAGGGCAAAGGGCATGATGGCCAAGCCACCAAAGAGAAAGATGTTCCCAAGCCACAAGTAAGGCAAGCGTCGCAGGCCCAAGGCCGAGGGGTGCGTGTCGCTTCGGTAGCCGATGAGGGCGCGCAGCGGTGCAAACAACAACGGGATCGCCACCGACAACGCCACCCACCAGGCTGGCACACCGAGCTCGACGATCATCACGCGGTTGAGCGTTCCCACCAAGAGCGCCATGGTCATGCCAATGGCGGTTTGAAAGAGGCACAAGCGCAAAAGCCGGGGCAGGGGCAACTGGGCCGACGCTGCATCGGCAAAAGGCACATAACGAAGGGCGATATTGCTGAGCTTTTGACGCACCAGCAGTGACAACTTGGTCATGACCGCACCCACTCCCACGCTTGGGAGGTGTAAAAGCCGCGAGAGACT
>CAISQQ010000236.1 GCA_903887655.1 uncultured Burkholderiales bacterium | reverse complement strand
TGGTGAAAAAACAAATAATGAGACGGTGAGGGAGTTGGTAAGAACACAAACCCCGCTAATTTTATTTGGAAGCTACAACGAGAGAATGTACTTGAGCGAGTTGGCTGCTAGAGGTCCGATGAAGCCATGTTTCATTGCGGCATCTTTTCCTGGCGCCATCATTCGCCGACACACCGGTACGCCTTTCATGGGCTACAGCGGTGCGAGTTACTTGGTACAAGAAGTGTGTAATGCATTGTTTGATGCCTTGTTCAATATATTACCTTTGGGCACAGAGATGGACAAAGCGGAATCCACTTTGTCCAGAGGCGTAGTTGCTCCTTCACAGTTGCCATGGTCTGATCAAGCGCAAGAGTTGCTGAGAGCTTGTGTGAGCGCTCAGCCCGTGTTGATTCAGATCTCTGTGGCCAAGACACTCAGGGACAACACAGATCGAGCAGCCCAGCAAGCCAATGAACAGGAAGTGAGCGCAACTCGTCTGATGAAAACAGCTCATTCATTGGGTTTAGGGCAAGGTGTTGAGTTTGAAGATTCAAACATTTCACCAAAGAAACCTCAGCGCCAACACTCAACTGGAAGTGTCACGGTATGAAAAAGACAGATTTATTTAAAGGATTGTTTGTGAGTGAAGAAAAAAACTCCATGACTCAAACAATTCTGAACCCATGCAGCAACGTACGGTTGCGGCTGCCCAGGGTGCGCGGGCTGAGCGCGTCAATGGTCGAACAGACCACTTTCATCAACAAGGAGCAATCATATGTCTAATCGGAATTCAATATCCGGCCTGACCGACGAAGAAGCTCAGGAGTTCCACCATTACTGGGTCCAAGGATTAGTGGGGTTTGTAGCGGTTGCTGCAATTGCTCACATGTTGGTCTGGGCATGGCGGCCCTGGTTCTGAGTCAACGGTAGTTTTATTTCTGAGGAGTTTAACCATGTCAACCATGTTCAACGAAAGTCATCAATCGCTAGCGCCTAAAGAGCGCTGGGGTGAGATGGTGATGTTTGTGCCTTGCTTTGTGGTTTTGTTGGCTGTGGCCTTACTGGGTCAACTGATCGGTATCCATTGGCGAACTTGGCTCAGCGGTGCTGAGGATTCAAACAATATTGTCGTTGGCATCAAGACGGCGGTTTACACCTTCATGTCCCATATTAATTAGGAGAAAAGCCATGTGGAGAATTTGGCGACTTTTTGATCCCTTAAGAGCCATGGTGGTTCAGGGAATTTTTCTTTTTGGTCTGGCTGCGATGATTCATCTCGTCTTGCTCAGCACCAATAAGTACAACTGGTTTGATGGTCCTCGTGTGAAGCCTGCTGGGGCAACGGCGCAAAACGCGCCAATGCCAACCCGTGGCGTTGAAGCGAAGTCCTGAATAACTGGGTTTCTCAGGGTAGGGTGCAAGCACCCAACCTCGGATTTGTCCCCCGAGCGATGGGTGCTTGCTTTTGACAAAAAAGATTGATCAGTGCTTAGTTTTTGCCGCTTGTCGGCATAGGAGGGCTTCAAAATGGCCATGTTGAGTTTTGAGAAAAAATACCGAATCCGAGGAGGCACCCTGATTGGGGGTGACTTGTTTGACTTCTGGTTGGGCCCTTTTTATGTGGGCTTTTTTGGTGTCACGACAATATTTTTCTCAGTGCTTGGGACCACCCTCATTTTGTACGGAGCAGCCATTGGGCCGACCTGGAATCTGTGGCAAATCAGCATTGCGCCACCGGATTTGTCCTATGGCTTAAAGCTCGCGCCGATGCTCCAAGGGGGACTGTGGCAGTGGATCACAGTCTGTGCTTTGGGGGCATTCATCTCCTGGGCGCTCAGAGAGGTCGAGATTTGCCGCAAACTGGGCATGGGACTGCACGTCCCCTTTGCTTTTAGTTTTGCTATTTTGGCGTATGTGACGCTTGAAGTGATCAGGCCCATTTTGATGGGGGCTTGGGGGCACGCATTCCCCTACGGCATTTACAGTCACCTCGACTGGGTCTCCAACGTGGGCTACCAGTACTTGCATTTTCACTACAACCCAGCGCACATGTTGGCGGTCACCTTTTTCTTCACCACCACGTTCGCGCTCGCTTTGCACGGGGCATTGGTGCTCTCGGCCACGAACCCCGCACCTGGTGAAGCGGTCAAAACCCCTGAGCACGAGGATACTTTTTTCCGCGACATCGTGGGCTACTCCATCGGCACTTTGGGCATTCACCGACTGGGTCTCTTTTTGGCATTGGCCGCCGTGTTCTTTTCAGCCGTTTGCATTGTCATCAGTGGACCGTTTTGGTCGCGTGGCTGGCCGGAGTGGTGGGGTTGGTGGTTGAACATGCCCATTTGGCATTAAAACGCAGGGACAAGCGATCAAGCGCCAGATCATTTGTCCTCTGCCTTGGAGCGCGCCCAACCCACTGAGTGTCCACCTCATTGATGAAGATTAAAAGGAAGATCAGCATGCCTCAATATCAAAATTTATTCACCAGTGTTCAAGTCACTGGACCAACCAGTTCGGGCATTCCACTGGGGTGGGGAAACGATCCGCGTTTGGGTAAGCCGTTCTTGTTCCACCTCGCTGGTCGTTTGGGCAACGCACAAATTGGCCCAGTTTACTTGGGCAGCATGGGGGTGGCTTCCTTGTTTTTTGGCATGATCGCCTTCAACATCATTGGCATGAACATGCTCGCTTCGGTGAATTGGGACCCCATCCAGTTCATTCGACAATTGTTTTGGCTGGCTCTGGAGCCGCCCGCTCCCCAGTATGGCCTGCAAATGCCGCCGCTGAACCAAGGTGGGTGGTGGATGATTTCGGGTTTATTTTTAACCGTCTCCATTTTGCTCTGGTGGGTGAGAACCTACCGGCGCGCCAGGCAACTGGGCATGGGCACCCATGTGCCCTGGGCCTTTGTCGGTGCGATTTGGCTTTATTTGGTCTTGGGTTTTTTCAGGCCCCTTTTGATGGGCTGCTGGTGTGAAGCCGTCCCCTTTGGGATCTTTCCCCATCTGGACTGGACCGCCGCATTTTCTTTGCGCTACGGCAATTTGTTTTACAACCCCTTTCACGCCTTGTCGATCGTGTTCCTCTACGGCTCGGTGCTGCTGTTTGCCATGCACGGCGCGACCATTTTGGCGGTGAGTCGCTACGGCGGCGAGCGCGAGATTGAGCAAATCGTTGACCGCGGTACCGCCTCCGAACGTGCGGCTCTCTTTTGGCGCTGGACCATGGGGTTCAATGCGACGATGGAGTCCATTCACCGTTGGGCCTGGTGGTTCGCGGTCTTGTGTCCCTTGGCGGGCGGCATCGGCATATTGCTCACGGGCACGGTGGTCGACAATTGGTATTTGTGGGCAGTCAAGCACGGTGTGGCGCCACCCTACCCAGCGGTCTACCCCATCACCATTGATCCTGCTACTTTAACTGGAGGTAAGCCATGAGCTCCATGAGATCTCAACTTTTCCCTTGGATACTGCTCAGTGCTGTGCTGCTGCTCACGGGCTGCGAGCGCCCGCCCATGCAAAGCGTGCAAAACGGCTATCGTGGTACGGGCATGGTTCAAGTCCACAACCCGCGCACACTCGAAGAGATCGCGCCCAACAATGTGGCGCCAACACCCTTGCCGCCAGCCCCCACTGATGGTCCACGGGCGAATCAGGTGTATAAAAACGTACAAGTTTTGGGGGGCCTGTCTCAAGCACAATTTGCCCGTTTGATGGTGTCTTTCACCTCTTGGGTGGCTCCCGCTCAGGGCTGCTTGTATTGTCACAATCCCGCCAATTTTGCGGAGGACTCCAAGTACACCAAAGTGGTGGCTCGCCGCATGATTCAAATGACACAACACGTCAACAGTGACTGGACCAATCACGTGGCCAAGGTGGGTGTGACTTGTTACACCTGTCACCGCGGTAACAATATCCCCGAACAAGTTTGGTTTAAAAAAGATGACACCCCCATGGGAGCGGACTTCATTGGCGACCGTGCCGGTCAAAATGAACCCGCCACCAGTGTGGGTTTGTCCTCCTTGCCCAACGATCCTTTCACGCCGTTTTTATTGGGCGCACAGTCGATCCGAGTGGCGGGCACAACTGCGCTGCCCAACGACAATCGGCACTCCACCAAGCAAGCCGAATGGACCTATGGTCTCATGACCCACATGGCGGGGTCTTTGGGGGTGAATTGCACTTTTTGTCATAACTCGAGATCGTTTTCCAGTTGGCAAGAAAGTCCTCCTCAACGCGCCACAGCATGGTACGGCATTCGCATGGCCAGAGACTTGAATACCCAGTACATGGAGCCACTGCAAGCGACCTTTCCGGAGCACCGCCTGGGCCCAACGGGTGATGTGGCCAAAGTGTATTGCGCCACCTGTCACCAAGGTGTTAACAAGCCGCTTTATGGCGCTCCAATGCTCGACGCATTTCCTGAACTCAGGGCCAACACGCCCAGTCTGGATGTGAAAGTCTCCAAGCGCTGAGTCTTTCCATGGCCAAGTCTTGAATGTTCCAACCCCACCGCGACGCTCAGCTTGAACCGCAAACTTTGAATG
>CAISQQ010000235.1 GCA_903887655.1 uncultured Burkholderiales bacterium | reverse complement strand
GCGGCATAGGAGGTCATGATCTCGCCCACCAAGGCGTTGGTCAAATCTCCCCCCGCATCGACCACAATCACGTCACCGGCTTGGGCCATTTGAATGGCTTTGTGGATCATCAAATTGTCCCCAGGGCGGGTCTTCACCGTCAAGGCGGGTCCCACCATGGGGTGGCCGTTGTGCATCGGGCGCAAGGCGGCGCTGGCGGAAAACAGTCGGGACAGGGTGTCACTCACGATGGCAACCGGCACCGCTTTGAACTGTGCGACCGTCTCGGCTGAAACAGCGCGTTTGCGCTCTAGGATTTGAAAACCAATCATGTTACGACCTCACTTGGACTTGAATTTGGGATGGTTACCCAGGCGCTTATAAACACCCAAGGCATTGTCGAGGTAGATTTTCTCTTTCTGCTCGGAAGTGATCACTTGGGTTTGCTCAATATAGTGGTGGGTATCGTCAAAATTTCGACCGGTTTTGGGGTCCACAGCCCGCACCGCACCGATGGTCTCAGAGGCAAAAAGCACATTGTCTGCAGGGATCACCTTCAAGAGCAAATCAATGCCCGGTTGATGGTAGACGCAGGTGTCGAAATACAAATTCTTCATCATGCGCTCGTTCAAGTCGCCCAACTTCATGTCCATCGCAATGCCCTGGTATCTCCCCCAGTGATAAGGAGCGGCACCACCGCCGTGGGGGATGATGAACTTCAAGGTCGGGAAATCTTTGAACAAATCCGAGGTCATGAACTGCACGAAAGCGGTCGTGTCGCCATTGATGTAGTGCGTGGCCACCGCGTTGAAGTGCGGGTTGCAAGAGCCACTCACATGGATCATGACTGGCACGTCGTGCTCCACAAATTTTTCATAAAGCGGATACCACCAATCCTTGTCCCAAAGCGGTGGGTCACTCCAAAGACCACCACTGGGGTCTGGATTCAAATTCGCGCCAATGAAGCCCAATTCGCCAAGACAGCGCTCGAGTTCGGCAAACACGGCTCGCCCAGGCTTTTGGCCAGCGACCTGGGGGAGCTGGCACACCCCCGCAAAATGATCGGGAAACATCTGGCAAGCACGGTGAACCAAATCGTTGCAATAAACCGCCCACGTGACATTGGTGGCCTCATCGCCAAACTGGTGATCCATCCCCAAAGCCCGTGGCGAGAAAATGGTCAAATCAATGCCCCGCTCCTTCATGACTTTCAATTGATTGTCATGAATGGCGGCGTGAATTTCCTCGTCGGTGATATGGGGTGCAGGCACCGACGCAGCACTCCCCGTGGCCTTAAAAGCCGCAATTTGCTCAGCACGAAATGCCATCACTCTGGGGGGCGTGGTGGTGAAATGGCCATGGCAGTCAATGATCACAGTGTGTCCTTTGTTAAGAATGAAAGAAAATGGGAACCCCCATGGGGGCGTGAGGCTCAATCATGCCAGCAGTCCTTTTCCAACGATCAACTGCTGCACTTCGGTGGCCCCTTCATAGATTCTGAGCGCTCGGATGTCACGGTACAAACTCTCAATTTTCTGCCCCACGAGCACCCCCTTGCCGCCATGCATTTGCAAGGCCATGTCGATGACTTGTTGAGCGTTTTCTGTGGCCACCCACTTCGCCATGGCAGCGGCTTGGGTGTAGCGCTGGTGCAGCGCCGAGCCTTGCGGGGTTTTCATATCCTCACCCGCGAGTTGTGTATCTCGAATCCATGCGGCCTGGTAGGTCAACAAAGAGGCCGACTCGATCAATGCTTTCATTTGACCCAATTTCACTTGGGTGATCTGAAAATCAGACAATCGCTGCTTGAACAAGGGCCGACTCTTGGCATACTCCAAGGCCTCGTGCAGGGCACGGCGCGCCATCCCCAGGGCGGCACCCGCCACCGAGGTCCTGAAAATATCCAAGGTTTGCATGGCCAATTTAAAGCCCCCATTCCAAGGCCCTAGGAGTGCAGAGGCAGGAACTCGGCAATGGTTGAGCTTGATCGTTGCCAAGGGATGGGGCGCCATCACTTGTAAATGGGTGGAGTCGTCGAGTCCAGGCGTTTGCGCATCGACTATGAATGCCGAAATTCCGCGCGAACCCAAGGCCGCGTCTGTTTTACAAAAAATCACATAAAAGTGGGCCATGCCACCGTTGCTGATCCAGGTTTTTTCACCATGCAAAACGAAGCCGTCCGCTTGACGGGTGGCCGTGCAAGTCATGGCCGCCACATCGGAGCCTGCCTGCTCCTCGCTCAGGGCAAAGGCCGCAATTTTTTGCCCCGAGCACACGCCGCTCAAATAGTCACTTTGTTGGGCCGGATTGCCACCCAACGTGATGGGGCCACTGCCCAAGCCTTGCATGGCAAACGCAAAATCGGCCAAAGCCGAGTACTGACTCAAGGTTTCACGGATGATCACCAGTGAGCGCGAATCGATTTGCTCAAACACCCCGCCATGGGCGAAGCTGACACAGTACTTGAGCCAGCCGTCTTGGGCCAAGCGAGCGACCCAGTCAAGACAGGCCGCGCGATCATCGCGCTCGTCCACCCCTTGTGCACGGGCCCAGACTTGCAGTCGTGCAGCCAATTGTTGGTGAGCGGGTGAAAAAAATGGAAGATCCCAACGATCTGCACTCACGTCCAAGGGGGTCTCCAAAATGATGATCCTATCGTGTTTAACCAAACCATGATATCACCGCCCCTTTGCGCCAACAACGCGAGAATGCCCTAATAGTCCCCCTAAAGCTTGAAGCGAGTCCAAGTGCATGGCGCAGCAGCCTGCGTGCACCAAGGCCTCGTGCGTTTTTTATCCCTCAACTCGCGCACCAGGTGCACCATTCAAAGGATAAAATCACACTCTTTGGAGTTC
>CAISQQ010000234.1 GCA_903887655.1 uncultured Burkholderiales bacterium | reverse complement strand
GTCCCACGACCACACCAATGAAGGTGAAAAATAAACACCCTGCAGTGGCCTGTGCTGCATGTTCTTTTTTGGCAATTTGCGCGACGAACGCCAAATAGACCCCATTCCAGCTGATCGCGGTGCAACCAAAGATGCCGATGATGGCGTACACCACCCAGGCGGGGGTCTGGGCACTCGGGTAGAGCATGGTGAGGCAAGACAATGCCATGAGGCTCGATAAGAGCACCAAGGCTTGGATGGACCGGCCGGTCTTATCGGCCAAGAGGCTCCAGCCAATTCTTCCTGCAACCCCAGCGACCTGTGCGAAAGAAAAGCCCAAGCCCGCGGCAATCAAAGTCCAGTTGAGCGAGACATTGAGATAGGTCACCAAATACGAGCCCAGACACAATTGCACGATGGAAAAGACAAACGAGCACATGCACAACATCGATAAAATCGGGTGAGACAAGACATAGCGAATGGGGTTGAAAAAACGGTAGGCGCTGGGCCATGGCGCGCTCGGGTCGCGGTTGAGATCGAGTTCATGGCGCAAGCTCTGGGCAAGCAGCGCAATCGACAAGCTGCCCAGCAGCAAGACCACAAAGGCAAAGTCTGAGTTTTGATAGTGAGTCAGGTTCGGAATCAGCAAACCCGCCACCGCGCCACCCAAAGGCACACCGGTTTGTTTGATTGAAAAAATCAAAGAAAATCGATGCTGTGGCGTGGTTCTCACCAAGATGTCCGAACTCGCTGGGGTGATCGGACCATAGCCGATGCCAAGCAAAACGGCACCCAAAACGTTCCATGCCAGTCCGTCTTGAAGCGTCAAGAAGGAACCCAGGCAAGAAATGGCGAGTGCAATTTGACTGGTACGAATCGGCCCCAATTTTTGGATCATGGTGGTTGCAAAAACACCGGAGGTGGCTGCGCTCAAATACACAATGCTCACATAAAGACCAATGGCGCTGCTCGTCCAATGGTGTTCCAGCAACAAGAGGGGCGCAATGGTGGTGGGCGCGAGCACCATGGCCGAACTTGCCATTTGGATGAGCAAGGTCAGTAGCAGTGAGTAAATTGCAGAAGCTTGCATCAAACGTGTCGATCAACCCAAATCAGCCCAGATTCTTTTGACTCTGAGCATCAAAATCAAATCACCCATCTTACTGTGGAATCGAACGGTATTGCCCATCGCCTCTTTCGATGCTTGGCAAACCTCACGGGCCCAATCGACCATTCTTTGAATGCCTCCAAGCAAGGGGATGCCATGGCATGCCCGATCATTTCGGGTTTGCCCTTATGCGCCACGATTATTTATTGTTAATAATCAAATGCATGGATGTCTTTAGGGTCAAAGGGGGTGGTTTGTGTTCTTGAAAAATGCCTGGTACGTCGCTGCGTGGTCTCATGAAATCGAGCACACCCTGGCGCAGCGCTGGATTGCTGGCGAGCCCATTGTGGTCTACCGGACCGAGGGTGGTCGTGTGGTGGCGCTCGAAGACCGGTGCCCGCATCGGCGAGCAGCACTCTCCTTGGGTCGGCTCATTGGTGACAGCATTCAGTGTGGCTACCACGGTGTGACGCTCGACTGTTCGGGGGCGTGCGTCAAAATTCCTGGGCAAGAGATCATTCCAAAGACCATGAAAGCGCGCAGCTATCCTGTCGTGGAAAAATGGCAATGGGTTTGGGTGTGGTTGGGCGACCCCGACAAGGCCGACGAGGCCTTGATTCCTGACTTTCGCTGGAACAGTGAGCCGGGCTGGACCTACACGGGCGGTAGTATCGATGTGAAAGCGAACTATCAACTCTTGACCGACAATTTGCTCGACCTCACCCACGAAACTTACGTGCACGCCAAAACCATCGGCAACCAAGCGGTCATTGAAACGCCGGCCACCACGTCAGTCGTGGGCAACGAGGTGCATGTCAAGCGCATCATGAGCAACACCAAGCCGCCGCCCTTGTTTGCCAAAGTGCGTGGGACCGATAGCCCCATCGATCGCTGGCAAGTCATTCGCTACCAAACACCGGCCAACATCGCCATCGATGCCCGAGGCTACCCCGCGGGCAGCGAAGACATGAGTCAAGCGCTGCGCTGGTTCTCCATCAATTCGATCACGCCCATTGATGACAAGACCAGCCGCTACTACTGGACCATCACCCGTTGCTTTGCGCTCGATGATCAAGCACTCACCGATCTCATTCACCAGTCGATCCTCGCCACCTTCATGGAAGATGTGGTGGTGATTGAGGCCCAGCAGTTGAGAATGCAAACCGACCATCCTGATAAACACGATGTCGGGATCGCTGCCGATGCCGGCGCACTGGGGGCCAGGCGTATTTTGGAGCGTTTGATTCGAGAGGAAGCTCTTGCGTCATCCACCTCAGCTTAGCGAAGAGCGGTCACCGCTTCGCGCTCGTCCTCCCTCTCATCCTCAGCCTCTTCCTCACCACGGTTGACCACAAGACCACTCATCTGAAGGTATCCCTTGAACAAGACCCCAGACCATCCATCCAAAAGAATCATCGTCACCGGTGCGGCCAGTGGCATTGGCCGCGCGATTGCCCACTCCTTGGCCCGACAAGGCCATGCCGTGGCGGCCGCTGACTTGAAGGCGCCAGACGCGACGGTCCAGGAGATCACCCAAGCGGGGGGGCAAGCCATCGCCATTGCAGCCGATGTCAGCAACGCTTTGCAAGTCAAAGAAATGGTCCGTGCTTGCATCGAGACCTTGGGGGGGCTCGAGGGGTTGGTCAACAATGCGGGCGTTTTTTCCTCCATCGTGCCCAGGCCCTTCGAAGAAATTCCGATTGACGAGTGGCGCAGTCTTTATGAGGTCAATGTCTTTGGTCTTGTCAATTGCTGCCAGGCGGTGGTCCCCCACATGCGGTCTGCAGGTGGCGGGCGCATCGTCAACATCATCTCTGGCACCCCTTTCAAGGGGGTGCCATTCATGCTGCACTATGTCTCGAGCAAGGGGGCGGTGCTTGGGATCACCCGTTCGTTGGCCCGAGAGTTGGGCAGCGCCAACATTTTGGTCAACGGCGTGGCTCCAGGCTTTACCTTGAGTGAAGGGGTGATGGCCAACCCCATTCAGTTGGAGAAACTGCGCGACATCTCCAAAAACACTCGCTCCTTGGCCCGCGATCAAGTCCCCCAAGACGTGGTCGGTGCCGTGGATTTCTTCATGTCCGAAGGCTCGAGTTTTATCACCGGCCAAACCTTGGTGGTCGATGGGGGCTCACACTTCAATTGACATCGACTCCAGTGCGCTCGGCGGGCTGACGCGTTCAGCCCCTTGGAGGTTTGTCGTTGGATGAGACCGACTCAGACTTGACTCTGCACAGGGCACGCGAGCTTCATCAGCCCCCTGGGGTTGGAGATTGAGGGTAAATCACGTGAAGCGCCCATAGTTTTTCTGATAACCTCATCCCCTATTTTTAGTGAGAACACCATGACGACTTTAAGAGAGCTGATCGCAGGCGACCAATTGATTGTGGCACCCGTGGCGTTGAACCCCATCATGGCAAAACTGGCCAAAGATGTGGGGTTTTCTGCCACCTATTTGAGTGGCGGATCCCTGGGCTGGTACAAGTGTGGCACGGAAGCGAATATCACCCTGCCAGAAATTGCCAGTGTTTGTGTGGACATCCGGGCTGCCTCGGATTTGCCCATCATTGTGGATGCCGGTGGTGTGGGCGATCCGATGCACATGCACCGCGCCATTGCCGTGATGGAAGCCGCTGGCATTGCAGGCATCGAGATTGAAGATCAAGTCATGCCCAGGCGGGTTGAACACCACTTGGCCATCGAGCACTTGGTCCCCACTGAGATGATGGTCAATCGAATCAAGGAGGCCGTGGCCGCCAGAAAGAACAAAGATCTGGTGATCATTGGTAGGACCAATGCCATCCGTATTCCTGGCTTGAGCATCGATGACGTGTTAAAGCGTGCAGAGGCTTTTCACAAGGCGGGTGCAGACATGCTTTTTGTCTACTGCAACAAACCTGAAGAGTTCCGGGTGTTGGGTGAGCGTTTGCCCGGTCCTTTGATGATGTTTGCCCCTCCCGATGGATTCAACGGCTTTGGCATCACCCCAGAGGAGTTGGCCAAACTGGGCTTCAGGATCGCCGCATCGCCTGGGGCGGCTTTTGCAGC
>CAISQQ010000233.1 GCA_903887655.1 uncultured Burkholderiales bacterium | reverse complement strand
GGCCGCGCTGCCGAGCCAGGTCGGTGCGAGTCGGCTCGCCCTTTATTTGGACCTCATTCGCTGGAATCGACCCGCGGGTTGGCTCCTTCTCTTGTGGCCGTCGCTCTCGGCCTTGTGGTTGGCCAAGGGCGGCTGGCCCGGTTGGCACTTGCTCGGTGTCTTTGTGCTGGGGACGATTTTGATGCGCTCGGCCGGCTGTTGCTTGAACGACGTGGCCGATCGGGAGTTTGACCGCCACGTCAAGCGCACGGCCCAGCGTCCCGTGACGCGGGGCGCTTTGAGTGTCAAAGAGGCCTTGGCACTGGGGGCGGTGTTGGCACTCCTCGCCTTCTTGTTGGTGTGCACCATCAACCGCGCCAGCGTGATGTGGTCCTTGGTCGCCTTGGCCGTGACCTTGGTCTATCCCTACGCCAAACGCGTGGTCTCCATGCCCCAAGCGGTGCTGGGGGTGGCGTTCAGTTTTGGCATTCCGATGGCCTATGCAAGCGTGCTCGGTCTTCAAGAGCCCGAGCAGGCTTGGTTTGAAGTGGTGCCCTTGCAGGCGTGGGGACTCATGCTGGGCAACATGGCCTGGGTGTTGGCCTACGACACCGAGTACGCCATGGTGGACCGCGATGATGATCTGCATTTGGGCATGAAAACCTCGGCCATCACCTTGGGTGACTGGGATGTGGTCTTTGTCATGGGGTGTTATGTTGTGTACCTCGCCTCTTGGAGCGCACTCACCTTCCCCCTGGGTTTGGGGCAGTTTGGGTGGATCGCTCTTGGGGCCGGTGTCTTTCAGGTGTTGGGCCACTTCGTGCTCATACGCCAAAGAACCCGGGAGGGCTGCTTTTTGGCGTTTCGGCTCAACCATTGGCTGGGCGCCACCCTCTTTGCGGGCATTGTGGCGGGTTTGACCTGGGGCCACTGATCGAGCGCGCGATCAACGGTTTGTTGCGGGCCAGAAAAAAGGCCATCTCACGATGGCCTCTTTGGGGGAGAGATTTAGCGAGCCCTCACCGAGTTTCCTCGGCAGCACTTCAGCTGGCAGTTTCAGCCTTTTTCTTTTTGCTGTGCTTTTTCTTTTTGGCTTTGTGCGCTTTTTTGCCTTCGCCCGTGCTGGCAGCAGCGGGGGCGGCACTCGGTGCAGCAGCAGGCGCGGCGGCTGGGGACGCAGCGGGTGCCGCAGCGGGGGCGCTAGCGGGTGCTGACGTCTGAGCAGACGTGTTCACTGAAAACGCGAGGACACTGGTGCTGAGTAAAAGGGCGAGAAGTTTGTTCATGGGTGTTGTACCTAAAAAAGAAAAGACCCCTGTATTTTCGCATTGAATTGGTGCCGCTCCCCTTTTTACACCCGGCAAACCCTTGCGAAGCATCAAAATCAGTGACCGAACTCCACCCCGAGCGCCTGGGCGCGGCGGTGAGCCGCCCACATGGCCGCTTGAAAGTGTTCCCCCAACGCCTGCTGATTCATGTGCTCCAAGGCCGCTTGGGTGGTGCCGCCCTTGGAGGTCACACGCTCTCTGAGCACAGCGGGTGTCTCTGCGCTTTGGGCGGCCAGTTGGCCCGCGCCGAGCAAGGTGCCGATGGCCAATTGCTTGGCCTCTTGGCGGGAGAGCCCCATGCTCTCGCCAGCACTGCACATGGCCTCCAGAAAATAAAAAACATAGGCCGGTCCTGAGCCAGAAATGGCCGTGACGGCGTCCAGCAAAGATTCGTTGGCCAGCCAAACCCACTCGCCGGTGCTTTGCAAGACGGCCTCAATGAGGGTTTTGTCCTCGGGGCTCACGGCTGCGTTGGCAAAAAGCCCGGTCTGCCCCAGGCCCACCAAGGCCGGCGTGTTGGGCATGGCGCGCACCACGCGGGGCGCTTGAAGCCACGCGGACAGGCTCGCCATGGTGATGCCCGCGGCCACGCTCAGGTGCAAGGCTTGGTGGGTCCACGGGGCGACATCTTGGGCGGCGGCTTTGAAGACTTGTGGCTTGACCGCCCAAATGATCAAGTCCGCCTGCGATAAAAAGGCCGCGGGCTGCGCCCAGACCTGCACGCCAAGGGGCTCGAGTTGCAGGCGCTGGGACGCCAAGGGCTCAATCACATGCAGCCGCTCGGCGGCAAAGCCGCTCTTGAGTAAGCCCCCCAAGATGGCGCTGGCCATATTGCCCCCGCCGACAAAGGCGATGGTGTGGTGGCTCGTGTTGTTAGGACTGGCCGTAGTCGTCAAGCCAGGCGCCGCGCTCGGGGTCGGGGTCGGGATGGGGTTGTCTTGGGGAACGGGATGGGACATGGGTCGAGTCGATGGGTCAAGTCAATTGGGAGGGGGAGGGGGCTGACTGGGGACTGGACGTCTAGAAAGCCCCAAGTGTGGGTAAAAACGCACAATCCGATTATCGCTGACATTGTCCATGGGGGAGG
>CAISQQ010000232.1 GCA_903887655.1 uncultured Burkholderiales bacterium | reverse complement strand
CGTAGCGAGCGGGTCGAGGTGGCGTCTGAAGCGCGGAACCGTAAACATGTACGGTGAGCACTGCAGAGCCCCAGATCGACCCGCGCAGTAGGCTAGCGCCTTACTTTGCTACTGGTTCGTCGGGCTTTTTGTCAGTGCCTTCGATATAGGGCGACCATGGCTTGGCCTTCACCGGGCCGGGTGTCTTCCATACCACGTTGAACTGGCCATCGGCCTTGACTTCACCAATGAACACCGACTTGTGCAAATGGTGGTTCTTAGGATCCATCATGGAGGTGATGCCACTGGGTGCTTTGAATGTTTGGCCTGCCATGGCCGCAATGACTTTATCCACATCCGTAGACTTGGCTTTTTCAACGGCTTGCTTCCACATGTTGATACCAATGTAGCTCGCCTCCATGGGGTCGTTGGTCAAAGGCTTGTCCTTGTGTCCAGCAATGCCCTTGGCTTTGGCATACGCTGACCATTTTTTGATGAACTCATCATTCGTTGGGTTCTTGATGCTCATGAAATAGTTCCATGCAGCCAAGTGACCCACCAAGGGCTTGGCATCCACGCCACGCAACTCTTCTTCACCCACAGAGAATGCAACGACAGGAACGTCTTTGGCTTTCAAGCCGGCATTGCCCAATTCTTTGTAAAAAGGAACATTGGAGTCACCGTTGATGGTAGAAACCACGGCAGTTTTACCGCCCGTCGAGAACTTCTTGATATCCGCCACGATGGTCTGATAATCTGAGTGACCAAATGGGGTGTACTTCTCATCAATATCGGAGTCATTGACACCTTTGGAGTGCAAGTAAGCACGCAAAATTTTGTTGGTGGTTCTTGGATAGACATAGTCTGTGCCCAATAACACCCAACGCTTGGCCGCTCCGCCATCTTTGCTCATCAAGTAGTCGACTGCAGGAATGGCTTGCTGATTAGGCGCAGCACCTGTGTAGAACACATTTTTAGACAACTCTTCGCCTTCGTATTGAACAGGATAGAACAACAAACCGTTGAGCTCCTCAACCACGGGCAATACTGATTTACGGCTCACCGAAGTCCAGCAACCAAAAATAACGGACACCTTGTCCTGGGTCAACAACTGTTTGGTTTTCTCCGCAAACAAGGGCCAATCAGACGCGGGATCGACCACCACGGGCTCGAGCTTTTTACCCAAAACGCCACCCTTGGCATTGATCTCATCAATCGCCATCAAAATGGTATCTTTCAACACGGACTCAGAAATGGCCATGGTTCCAGATAGAGAGTGCAACACACCAACCTTGATGGTGTCTGCGGCAAAAGTCATTGTTGACCAAGCCAAGCTGCCAGCTGTCACAGCTGCCGCTGCCGCAATAGCAGTGAGACGACGACGATTAATCATTAAGTTACTCCGTTGAAGTTGAGGACAAGAATCTGTAGGTCAAACGTGGTTGCGTTTTCGAGACCTGACAGTAGAGCTTTGCAAAGCCCGTGCCACAAAATAGAAAACCAATTACGAACATAAAGTAGTCTTACTAGAGATTGACGCACCAATAGATCATTTTTTAAGGTCGAAGCAATGCACCATAGTCGTGCAGACAGCTTGCTTTGAACTTTTTTAGTGCATAAAACTTCAATGCATGACTTTACTTGTGTTTCAACGCGTTGAAAAACGATATAACATG
>CAISQQ010000231.1 GCA_903887655.1 uncultured Burkholderiales bacterium | reverse complement strand
CGCTCGAGACCCCCAGGGCGTAGCAGACCACTGAATTTCAACCTTCCCCTGGCCGTCATGGTTTAGTGAATGACATGAGGGCGAACTCTAGGTTGAGCGCTTTGCACACCCTTTCAGCGCGACAGCCTGTGAATCTTTCAAGCGTTGATCTTGATCGCGACAGCTGTCCCCATGGATTGAACCTGAAAGCTTTTTTATGCTCACTGAACTTGAATTCAAAAGCCTCGCCTCCCAAGGCTACAACCGCATCCCTTTGATGCAAGAGGCGTTTGCGGACCTCGAGACCCCACTGTCCTTGTATTTGAAGTTGGCCCATTCACAAAACGCGGGTCGCTACAGCTTCTTGCTTGAATCGGTGGTGGGGGGGGAGCGCTTTGGTCGCTACAGCTTCATTGGCCTGCCCGCGCGGGGCCACTTGGTGAGCCACGGCTTTGGCGAGTCGGCCGTGACCCAAGTCGTGCGCGACGGCGTGGTTGTGCAAACCCACCAAGGCGACCCCTTGGCCTTCATTGAGTCCTACCAAGCCACCTTCAAAGTCGCGCTTCGTCCAGGCATGCCGCGGTTTTGTGGCGGGTTGGCAGGCTACTTTGGCTACGACACGGTGCGCAATGTGGAGAAAAAACTCGAAAAAACTTGCCCCCCCGACACCTTGGGTTGCCCCGACATCTTTTTGCTCGAGTGCGAGGAGTTGGCGGTGATTGACAACTTGTCAGGCAAACTCTATTTGATGGTCTATGTCGACCCCAGTGTCACGGACGCCTACAGCGTGGGCAAAAAACGCCTTCGCCAGCTCAAAGAGCAGTTGCGCTACTCGGTCAGTGCACCGGTTTTGAAGCCCAGTGCCACGCACAGCGTGCGCCGTGAGTTTGCCAAAGAGGATTACTTGAAGGCGGTGCAAACGGCCAAAGATTTGATCGGTGCGGGGGACTTCATGCAAGTGCAAGTGGGCCAGCGCCTCAGTAAGCCCTACACCCAAAGCCCCTTGTCCTTGTACCGTGCTTTGCGCGCCTTGAACCCCAGCCCCTACATGTTTTATTACGACTTGGGTGACTTTCATGTCGTTGGTGCGTCACCCGAAATTTTGGTCCGCCAAGAGTCCACCCCCGAGGGGCAAAAGGTCACCATTCGGCCCCTGGCGGGTACCCGCGCGCGGGGGGCGAGTCCCGAGGAAGATGTGGCGCGCGAGCGCGAACTCTTGGCCGACCCCAAAGAGCGCGCCGAGCATGTGATGCTGATTGATCTGGCCAGGAACGACATTGGACGCATCGCCAAAACCGGCACGGTCAAGGTCACCGAGTCCTTTGTGGTGGAGCGCTACAGCCATGTGATGCACATCGTGAGCAATGTGGAAGGGGTCCTCCAAGACGGGGTCTCGAACATGGACGTGTTGAGAGCCACCTTCCCCGCGGGCACCTTGACGGGGGCGCCCAAAGTGCATGCCATGGAGCTCATTGACCGGCTCGAACCCACCAAACGCGGTCTCTACGGCGGGGCGTGTGGTTATTTGAGTTACGCGGGCGACATGGATGTCGCCATTGCCATTCGAACCGGCATCATCAAGGACCAGACCCTCCATGTGCAAGCCGCTGCCGGGGTGGTGGCCGATTCGGTGCCAGAGCTCGAGTGGCAAGAGACCGAGCACAAAGCCCGCGCCCTGATACGGGCGAGCGAACTCGTTGAAGAAGGATGGGAGTGAACACCATGACCAACCCTTCCCAAAAACAGCCACCCGCTCGAGCCTTGCCCTGCTATGAGTTGGACGAGAAGGCCGCCAGGGGCCTGTCGCGCTTCAATTTGCTCATGATTGACAATTACGACTCCTTCACCTTCAATGTGGTGCAGTACTTGGCAGAGCTCGGCGCGCGCGTGACGGTGGTGCGCAACGATGAGATCACCTTGGAGGAGATCGAGGCCTTGGCGCCTGAGCGGCTCGTGATCTCGCCCGGTCCTTGTTCGCCCAATGAAGCGGGGATTTCAGTGGCGGCCATCCAGCACTTTGCCGGCAAGATTCCGATTCTCGGGGTGTGCTTGGGCCACCAAAGCATTGGCGCGGCGTTTGGGGGTCGGGTGGTTCGCGCCCAGCAATTGATGCACGGCAAGACCTCGGTGATCCAGCACCGGGGTGTGGGGGTGTTTCACGGATTGCCCCAAGACCTGACGGTGAACCGTTACCATTCCTTGGCCATTGAGCGCAGCACCTGCCCCGAGGAGCTCGAGGTCACGGCGTGGAGCGAAGACGGCGAGATCATGGCGGTGCGCCACAAACACTTGTCTATCCAAGGCGTTCAGTTTCACCCCGAGTCGGTGCTCAGCCAAGCGGGGCATGCCTTGTTGGATAATTTCTTGCACCAGCGCTAAAGCCGCCCCCCCAGGCTTTAGCAGCGGTTTGCTGAAGTCCCTGGCGAGCCAAGACCATTTTTTTAAGAGCCCAGACCATGCCCATCACCCCCACCCAAGCGATTCAACGCACCATTGAGCACCGAGAGATTTTTCACGACGAGATGCTGCACTTGATGCGCATGATCATGACCGGTGAGATGTCGCCCTTGATGAGTGCGGCGTTTCTCACCGGGCTGCGCGTGAAAAAAGAAACCATCGGCGAGATCACGGCCGCGGCCGAAGTCATGCGCGAGTTCTCCACCAAGGTGCACGTGAAAGATCGCACCCATTTGGTCGACATCGTGGGCACAGGTGGCGACGGCTCGCACACCTTCAATATATCGACTTGCGCGATGTTCGTGGCGGCCGCAGCGGGAGCGCGGGTGAGCAAACACGGCAACCGCAGTGTGAGCTCCAAGAGCGGGAGCGCCGATGTGTTGGAGAGTTTGGGGGCGAGTTTCCTTTTGAATGCCGAACAAATCGCACAAAGCATTGCCGACACAGGCGTGGGCTTCATGTTCGCCCCCAACCACCACCCGGCCATGAAGAATGTGGCGCCCGTCAGAAAAGAGCTCGGTGTGCGAACCCTCTTCAACATCTTGGGCCCGCTCACCAATCCGGCCGATGCGCCCAATATCTTGATGGGGGTTTTTCATGCCGATTTGGTGGGCATTCAGGTGCGTGCCTTGCAGCGCTTGGGCGCCGAGCATGCCTTGGTGGTCTACGGCAAAGATGGCCTCGATGAGGTGTCCTTGGGGGCGGCGACCATGGTGGGTGAGTTAAAGGACGGCGACATCCGCGAGTACGAAATTCACCCGGAAGATTACGGTCTGGGGATGGCGTCTTTGCGGGCTTTCAAGGTCGAAACCCCCGAGGAGTCCCGCGCCATGCTCTTGGGCGTCTTGGACGGTGAGGGCGGGGCTGCAAGCGACATCGTGGCCTTCAATGCGGGGGTGGCCTTGTATGCGGCCAATGTGGCCTCCAGCATCCAAGACGGCTTGGACAAAGCGCAAGCCGTGCTCCAAAGCGGTCAAGCCCGGCAAAAACTCGATCAATGGTTGGCCTACACTCGGGCACAAGCCTAAGGGGTCTGCGTGGTGAGGCAATCCGCGACATCCAGCCCTACAGCTAAACAGGAGCGCAAGACGTGAGTGATATTTTGGACAAAATTGTGGCCGTCAAACACCAAGAGGTGCAGGCCTTGAAGGCCAAGAAGCCTTTGGATGCGGTCAAAGAGGATGCCCACAGCCGTGTGCTCACCCGAGATTTTGTCGCTGCCATGCGCTCAAAAATCGCGGCCGGGCATTCCGCAGTGATTGCTGAAGTTAAAAAAGCGAGTCCCTCCAAAGGGGTGCTCAGAGACCCGTTCATCCCCGCCGATATCGCCCAAAGCTATGCCGAGTATGGCGCCGCGTGTTTGTCTGTGCTCACCGATGTGCAGTTTTTCCAGGGCAGTATCGATGCGTTGAAGCAGTCCAGAGCGTCTTGCCATTTGCCTGTGCTCAGGAAAGACTTCATCGTCGACGCCTACCAAGTCTACGAGTCGCGAAGCATTGGAGCGGACTGCATTTTGCTGATCGCTGCTTGTCTCACCGACGCGCAGATGAAGGAGTTTGAGTGGATCGCGCACGACCTGGGGATGGCGGTGTTGGTGGAAGTGCACGACCAGGACGAGATGGAGCGCGCACTTCGCCTTCAAACCCCCTTGATTGGGGTGAACAACCGCAACCTCAAAACCTTCGACGTCGACTTGCAGACCACGATCGATTTGCGGGCCATGGTGGGAGCGGACCGGCTGCTGGTGACGGAGAGTGGCATTCGAAGTGTTGACGATGTCGCTCTCATGCGCCAGGCTGGGGTACAGGCCTTTTTGGTGGGTGAGGCGTTCATGCGCGAGGAAGACCCCGGTCTTGGCCTTGAAAGCCTTTTTGGTCTTGGCGGGGACAAGGGTGCGGCTTCGCCCAAGTCGAAAAAAGCCCCCAAAGCCTAATCCTCCAATCTTCCAATCCTGCAATTGATCCAGCCAGCCACCCACCCATCCACCATGTTGAGCCTGTCTGCGTCTGAGCCCCAGCCTCTTTCCACGCGCCTGTGCATGACTGCGGCTTGTTGCCATGCTCGGTGCTGAAGCCCAAGGCGAACTGCTCGGTGACACACTGCCTCGCTTGGTGGTGCCCACGGGTTTGAGTCGAGCCCAAGTGCAGAAATTTTGGCTCGACGCGGTCAAGCCCGCTTGGTCTGACGAGGTGGCCGCTTTTTTTGCGACCGACCTGGGGCAGCAATTGCACGCCAAATTGGCCAACGAGTCCAAGCTCTTACACCCTGTGTTTCCGCCCCAACCCCTCAGACTCTTGTCCCTCTTGGAGCCCCAGTCGGTTCGGGTGGTGATTTTGGGGCAAGACCCCTACCACGGCGCCCACCAAGCCGAGGGCTTGGCGTTTTCCGTGGGCATTGGGGTGCGGGCGCCGCCGTCGCTTAAAAACATCTTGGAAGAATTGCACCGCGATGTGGGGGTGCCTGTGCCGCGTCCCGATCGATCGTCCTTGATGCCCTGGGTCAAGCGAGGGGTGTTTTTGCTCAACACGTGCTTGACCGTGCGCCAAGGCCTGCCCGCCTCCCATGCCCATTGGGGTTGGGAGGGCTTGACCGAGCGTTTGCTTGAATCGGTGCTCAAGGCGTCGAACGCCTGTGTGTTCATGCTCTGGGGCGCGCATGCACAGCGCTACGCCCCAAGCATTCAGGCGTGGGCGAAGGCCTACCGCACGCCCATCTTGGTGCTCGAATCGAACCACCCCTCGCCCTTGTCGGCGCGCCGCGCACCCGCCCCCTTTATTGGCTGTGGCCATTTCTCAAGCGCCCAAGCGTGGCTAACTGCCCAAGGTCTTCAATGGGATTGGTCGCTCTAAGCCCTCAGAACTCGATCCTGGCCCGAGTGCGTTGAGCGCCCTCTTGCCCCCACACAAAACAACAATGTTGGGGCAGCTTCTTGAATTTGTTCGGGAAAGTCCAACTTTTTGGCTCAAAAGCCGTCGTCTTGTGCTATATTATGAGGTTCGCCGGAGGGGTGCCCGAGTGGCTAAAGGGGGCAGACTGTAAATCTGTTGGCTTACGCCTACACTGGTTCGAATCCAGTCTCCTCCACCAGCGAAATGGTCATGAAAGTGCTTGCGCGGACATGTCTTTTTTGAGCGATCCGGTGACCGCGTCACCGGATGATCAAAGCAGATCTGTTTTCTAGTGCGGGAGTAGTTCAATGGTAGAACCTTAGCCTTCCAAGCTAATGACGCGGGTCCGATTCCCGTCTCCCGCTCCAACACTTTTCGGTCAAGTTGGTTGAGGCGTTCGTGGTTTGGCCCATGTGGCTCAGTGGTAGAGCACTCCCTTGGTAAGGGAGAGGTCGCGGGTCCGATTCCCGCCATGGGCACCAGTATTTTTTTAACGTGCTTCGGCACACAGTCGCAAGTGTTTTTTTCGGAGTCGAAAAATGGCAAAAGGTAAATTTGAACGCACCAAGCCTCACGTGAACGTGGGCACCAT
>CAISQQ010000230.1 GCA_903887655.1 uncultured Burkholderiales bacterium | reverse complement strand
TTTTCAGCCCATCACCAAGCTCACCAGTTCTCCTTTGGTCATTGCTGTGAATCCTGCAACAGGCATCATGAACGTCAAGGATTTGATAGCCAAAGCTCGGCAAAACCCCGGGGCTTTGAATTATGCGTCTTCGGGCAATGGCTCAGCGCCGCATTTGGCCGGTTCACTTTTTTCTCAAATCGCCGAGGTCAAAATGACCCACATTCCCTTTCGTGGCGGGTCACCGGCAATTCAGTCTGTGATTGCGGGGGACACGCAACTCACCTTTGGTACCCCGCCATCGGTTTTACCGATGGTTCAAGCTGGGCGTTTGCGAGGACTGGGAACCTCAACGTTTGAACGCTCTGCGTTGGCGCCAGATTTACCAGGGATGCGTGAAGCGGGTTTGCCGGACTACGCCATCGATTTTTGGTACGGGCTATTTTTTCCGGCTGCCACGCCAAGCTCGGCCGTCCAAGCGGTGTTCGACGCGGCTTTCACGGCAATGAGTCAACCCAGTGTCAAAGCGGCCTTGGCTAGGGAAGGCACCGATGTGGCCATCTCGGCTTCGACGGCTCAGTTCGTTAAATTTCTCGCCGAAGATGAAAAGTTTTGGGTGAAGTTGGTGAAGACCACGGAGACGAGTGCGGACTGATAAAACCCAGGTCGTTGTTTGTCTGCTCAAGCACTAAGCGAGTGCATTGTCGCCACTCATATAGACAAAAACCTCATCAAAGTCACGACCTAAGAATTTGAAGAAGTTGCAGTTGTTTTTGTGGATGATGGGCGAGCCCCATCGCTCATTGCGGACTTCAAATCGACAAGCGATCCGTGCGGGCCCAGAGATCACATGGTCAAAATTGCCATGGTGGATGGTGTCATATCGGCTGAATAATCGCTCAAACATGCCCGATATCTCGCTATCGCGTCCACGAAAGGTGGTGTCATAGGTGGCAATGGTGAATCTGGCGTCTTGGGTAAAGAATGACAAAACCTGTCCCAGGTCTTTGCGATCCACAGCGGCAAAGTACTGCTCCACCCGTTGTTGAAGTTCGTCGTTGTGCATGGTCATTTATCACGAGAGTTGTTTTTATCTTGCGCTTTGCAAGCGATCAGACGTTGGGAAAAAAATCATGCTTTGATGACATATTCCCAAAAATGTTGACGCACATCACCAAGGCTCAGTGGGTTAACCGACAGTCAGTGGATCACCCGACGCGAGATCTGGCGTTTTCAAAGACCACCGTGCGACTGGGCCACCATCATGTAAAGCATGGGGATGGAGAGCACCGTATTGGCCCTGGAGGTCAACAGGGCGATTTTGCCAGCATGGGCCTTGTCCTCTGCGCTCACCTCGACCATACCCAGCGCCTTTTGTTGATTGGGCCAGATGATGAACCAGACATTGAAGGCCATGATCAAAGCGATCCACATCCCGATCCCAATGGCCAAGAAAGGTGCGCTCAATGTAAGTGCACCCATGATGTAGCCGTTCATTGTGGCGACCAACAAGCCCGTGATCACCGTGGCCAAGGCGGCATAGCGAAACCAAAACAACGCTTCGGGCGCAATGACTTTGGTGATGGCGGGTTTTTGCTCATCAGGAATTTTGGGCATGGAGGGGATTTGCACAAAGTTGAAGTACCAAAGCAATCCCACCCACATGATGGCTGACAAGACATGGAGCCATCGCATGAAAAATGTCCCCCAAGCATGCGTCAATTCAAGACCCGGATCCACTACAGCAATGATGAGGATCAAGAAAACAAAGCCAGCAATGATGGTGTAGAGGAGTGACTGAAAAATCTTGGTCATGGAGTCTAGCCTGTGGAAGGGGAGGATTTGTTCACTGTAAACTGAAAATGATTGATGTCAATCAGTAATTGTGAATTCAGTTGCCAAGAATCCCTTGGGCGAGAGGTGGCGCTTTTACTGCTCTGGCTCTAAAACGATGCCTGCACTGCCCTGGAGTCCAGGGTTGACGACAGCATGGAGCGGGCGGGAAGTTTTAATCGGCGAATGCCTGCGCAATGGCCATGAGCGGACAAATGCACATGGCCATCCAACACCAGCCATCAAAACTTGAACGTTTGCTCAGCTTCAGGGAGTCATCGCCTTGAAGTTCAATGGATTGAAAACGCCAGGACACTGAGTTGCGCTGAACCTCTCAAGCATCGACCGTCGGGAATTCAGCGGGCAAGGTAATCTCAAGATTTTGGCAGTCATCGGAATAGTCCAAAACCGTGTGTTTGATATTGGGGGGCATGAGCCACGAATCACCAGCCTTCATGAGCATCTCGCCTTGGCCTTCGTGCTCGATTTTTATCCAACCTTGTAAACAGTAAATAATTTGAAGCTGCACACCGTGCATATGGCGCTTTCTCACCGCATCTGTGCAAGGCGGGATGAGTTTGATCACATGGGCATGCACCATGCCTTCAGTCGCTTTCGCAAAGCCAAAATCGCGATATTTGGCGTACGAGCGCAATCCATCGGA
>CAISQQ010000229.1 GCA_903887655.1 uncultured Burkholderiales bacterium | reverse complement strand
GGCACATAACGAAGGGCGATATTGCTGAGCTTTTGACGCACCAGCAGTGACAACTTGGTCATGACCGCACCCACTCCCACGCTGGGGAGGTGTAAACGCCGCGAGAGACTCGGCTGGTCTGGCCTTCCCGCCAGCCTTGGTGAACAATGGTTTTTTCAAGAGCCTGGCGTATCCTTTGCTGAGACACCGGCGCCAAGGTGGGCGAGCGGTCTGAGCGCGGGAAAAAACGCCCGATCCGGTGTGCCACAGCCAGCAAGGGGGTGCGCGGGGGGAAGGTGAAAAGGATGGCCCGCTTGGTGCGCTCACTCAGCGCTTGAATGCCGCCAATGAGGTCGGGCGCATCGTAATGGATCAAGGAGTCCATGCCCACCACATAGTCAAACTCACCCAGCTCTGGGTCGAGCATGTCGCCGCTGGCAAATTCGACGCTTCCACGCGCCTTCGCGCCAGGCTCCAAAGCGCTCAAGGGGGCAAAGGCCGCGTAACGTTGTTGTGCAACCTGGATCAAATTGGCCGAGAGGTCGATCGCCAGCACATGAGCGCCACGCTCGGCCGCGCAAAGCGCCAAGGCACCGGTGCCGCAGCCCGCGTCCAGCAGCCGCAAGCCGCTCATGTCCTCGGGCAGCCAAGACATGAGCGTGGCTCGCATCTCATCTCTGCCAGCGCGCACCGTCGCTCGGATGCGGCCCACGGGATCGGTGGAGGTCAATCGCTCCCAGGTTTTATGGGCCGTGCGATCAAAATAGTGCTCGATTTCGCCGCGTCTTTGCAAATAGGCTGCATGGGTTGGGTTCATGGTCACACTCAAGTTGAGGGGTGAGGAGTAGGAGGTCGTGGCGCTTCAATCAAATCCGAGCAAAACAAAAATATCGCGGTCCTTCATGGGAACGGCCGGCAGCGGGTCGCTGCCAATCCACAACTGACTGGCCAGTCTCATGTACTCATCTTGGACCGCTTTGACGTTGGGGGTGGCTTCGAGCTCGAACAAGGTGGACTTGGTGAGCCGGCTTTTTCTGATTTCGTCCAGAGGCGGGAAGTGGGCCATGGTTTTTAAACCCACAGCGGCGTTGAACTTGTCGATTTGGTCGGTGGTTTCGCTGCGATTGGCAATCACACCGCCCAGTCTCACGTTGTAATTTTTGGACTTCGCGCCAATGGCTTGGATGATGCGATTCATGGCAAAGATTGAATCAAAGTCATTGGCCGTCACGATCAAAGCACGGTCGGCGTGTTGCAAGGGAGCGGCAAAGCCACCACACACCACATCACCGAGCACATCAAAGATCACCACATCGGTGTCTTCGAGCAAATGGTGCTCTTTGAGAAGCTTCACGGTCTGTCCCACAACGTACCCACCACAACCGGTGCCCGCTGGCGGGCCACCGGCCTCAACGCACATCACGCCGTTGTAGCCTGGGTAGACAAAATCTTCGATGCGCAATTCTTCTGAATGAAAATCCACTTGCTCGAGTGCATCGATGACGGTGGGGACCAATTTTTTGGTGAGCGTGAACGTCGAGTCGTGCTTGGGGTCGCAACCAATTTGAAGCACGCGTTTACCCAGTTTGCTAAATGCCACCGATAAGTTGGAGGAGGTGGTGCTCTTGCCAATGCCCCCCTTGCCATAAATGGCAAAGACCTTGGCATTGCCAATTTTTAAATTGGGGTCGAGTTGAACTTGCACGCTGCCTTCACCATCTGGGCGCGAGCCCTTTTTGATGCTGGACACGGGAAAAGCGACAGTTTCATTCATAGATGAGCCTTGGGGTTGTGGGTGCAGGTGAGGGAAGTCATGGGTTCGGGCGCTGTCAGCGGCTAAAGTGAGCTTTTGCCTCGTACAAAGTCTCGACGGTGATGTGGATCACCCCCGTTTCTTTGGCGAATTTTTCAGTGTTGCGCTTGGCTTTTCCGCGAACAAAAAAAGGTATTTTTTTGAGTTCAAGCTGCGCGTCTTGGCTCCAGACTTGAGCCTCATCTGGCTTGTTGTGCTCGCCGCGGGTGTGGGTGAGAGCAGCGTCATGCGTGGGTCGGGTCTGGGCTTGAACCCCCGCGGCCAGACTGGCGTGTTCGTGCTCGGCGTTGGTGGCATGATCAAGCACATGTTCAGGCGCATGATCAGGTGCCCCACCTTCCAAAGTCTTGACGCCCAAGGACTTCTTGGCACCCCCCAAATGCGAGGGCGCCGATTCGTCATTGAATTCAAAGTCTTGGCGAAACATCCCGAGCAAGTGCTCCTCAAGCCCCATCATCAAGGGGTGGACCCAGGTGTCAAAAAGAACATTGGCGCCTTCAAACCCCATTTGTGGTGCGTAGCGCGCTGGAAAGTCTTGAACGTGCATGGGTGCGGAGATCACCGTGCAAGGTATCCCGTGTCGCTTGGCAATGTGGCGCTCCATTTGGGTGCCCAAAATCAGCTCGGGGTGCAACTGCTCAATTTGCTCTTCGACCTCGAGGTAGTCGTCGGTGATCAGGGCTTTGATGTTGTAGAGCGCTGCGGCCTCACGGATATCCCGGGCAAACTCTCGGCTGTAGGTGCCCAGTCCCACCACATGAAAGCCCATCTCTTCGTGGGCCACGCGCGCTGCAGCGATGGCGTGCGAGGCGTCGCCAAAGATGAACACCCGCTTGTTGGTGAGGTAGGTCGAGTCCACCGATGCGGCGTACCACGATGCGTGCGAACGCTTTGACAGTCTGTCGATCACGTCGTCGTCGACTGGCAAGTGGGCCAAGGCGAGCACTTCACGCACAAAGGCGATGGTGCCGCGGTGTCCGATGGGGATGGTTTTGGTGAAGGGCTGCTTGTACTCTCGCTCGAGCCAGGTCGCCACCGTGTGCGCCGTCTCTGGGTAGAGCACCACGTTGAAGTCGGCTTGCGGCAAACGCTCAATGTCACTCACGCTCGCGTTCAGGGGGGCGATCACGTTGAGTGTGATCCCCAAGTCGCTCAATAAACGGCTGATTTCGATCACATCATCGCGGTGACGAAACCCAAGTGCTGTGGGGCCGAGCAGATTGCATCGCGGACCTGGGGTCTTGGGGGCGGCTGTTGTGGGCGCTGGGTCGGGTGCAAGCTCTTGGTGCTGGACTTGTTGGCGCTTGAGGAGGTGGCGAACCAGGTGATAAAAGCTCTCGGCACAGCCCCAATTTTCTTTGCGTTGGTAGGCCGGCAAATCGAGAGGAATCACCGGGGTCTTGAGCTGCAGACCCAAGGCCAAACCACCGGGGTCGTCTTGAATGAGCTCGGCCGTGCACGATGCCCCCACCAACAAGGCGCTCGGTTTGAAGCGCTCTTGGGCTTGGAGGACGGCATCGATAAAGAGTTGCGCTGTGTCGCCTCCCAAGTCTCTGGCTTGGAAGGTGGTGTAGGTGACGGGCGGGCGTCTTGGCAAGCGCTCGATCATGGTGAAGAGCAAGTCAGCGTAGGTGTCGCCTTGAGGGGCATGCAAAACGTAATGAACATCGGTCATGGAGGTGGCCAGCCGCATCGCGCCGATGTGCGGGGGGCCTTCGTAAGTCCAGAGTGTGAGTTGCATAGGGTTTTGGCTTAAGCAGCGATTTTTTGTTTTCTGACCAAGGGGCGACTGAATAACTCGGCCAAATCGCCGGCTTGATCAAATCCTTGAATCGGGGTGAAGACCAATTCAATCGACCACTTGGTGGTGTAGCCCTTGGCTTCCAAGGGGTTGGCCAGTCCAAGCCCACACACCACCAAATCAGGATGGGCCGCTTCGCAGCGCTCGAGCTGGCGCTCCACGTGTTGGCCCTCCACGATCACGCTGTTGGCGGGGAGCAGCTCGAGCTCTTGGGCCAAATGATGGCGGTGAATGTAGGGCACGCCCACCTCGGTGAGTTGCATGCCCAGCTCATTGCTCAAAAACCGAGCCAGCGGAATTTCCAATTGAGAGTCGGGAAAGAAGAAGATTTTTTTGTTTTCAAGAAGACTGCGGTGTCGAGAGATCGCTGTCTGCGCGCGTTGTCGTGGTGCTTGCAAGGCGAGCTCGCACACCTCATCGGCCACACCCATGGCCAGCGCCGCCGCTTCAAACCAGGCGCTCGTGCCTTGAACGCCCAGCGGAAAGGGAGCAGGCAGTCGGGCGGCACCCCGAGCGTCAAGTCGCTTGGCGGTATCGGCCAAGAAAGGCTGGGCCAATAAGTACACGGTGCTCGCATCAATCACGGGCACTTGCCTGGAGTTTCTGCCCGGGAAAAATTCAACACCCTCAATGCCCATGGCTTTGAAGATGCGCTGCATTTGGTCTTCAACCACATCGGCCAAGGTGCCCACGATCAAGAGCTTTTTAGGCGGGTGAACGCTGGCGCTCGCGGGCTCACTGGCTCTCACGGGGAAAGACTCCACCAAGCTTGCCAGACAGGCGTCCTCCCCTTGGGTGAAGGTGGTCTCGATGCCCGAGCCTGAGTAATTGAGCACTTGGACTGCGGGGTTGAATTGGGCGTTGAGCCGCTGGGCTGCGCGCGATAGATCGAGCTTGATCACCTCGGATGGACACGAGCCCACCAAAAACAGCATCTTGATGTCTTGGCGCCGTTTGAGCAACTGGTTGACCACGCGGTCGAGTTCTTCATTGGCGTCGGCAATTCCCGAGAGGTCGCGGTCGTCGATGATGGCCGTGCCAAATCGGGGCTCGGCAAAGATCATGACACCAGCCGCCGACTGCACCAAATGCGCACAGGTGCGCGAGCCCACCACCAAGAAAAACGCATCTTGGATCTTGCGATGCAACCAGATGATGCCGGTGAGCCCGCAAAAGACCTCGCGCTGCCCGCGCTCTTGGCTGATGTGATGGCTCGAGGCCAAGGACGCTGGCGTCTCTTTGTGAGCGATTTGAATGGGGATCACGGCGTTCATGCGGGGTATCCTTGCGAGGCCTCGATGGCGCACGGGTGGGCCACGTTTTCGTTGTTGTTCATGGCTTTCATCTTGGCCTCTTGAAGTCTGGCCGCTCTGAGCTTGAACACAAACTGCACGGCATTGATCACATAGGTGATGTATGCACTCAAAATCAAGAGCATTTGTTCTTGCAGTGTCAAAAAGGAGAAAAACAGCGAAGCGATGTAAACGCTGTGGAGTGTGATCACCACCATGCTCACCACGTCTTCCCAGAAAAAAGCCTTTGCAAACAGGTATTTGCCAAACACCACTTTCTCCCAGATGCTGCCCGTCACCATGATGGTGTACAGGGTGAGGGTCTTCAAAATGATCGACCACTTCGCCCATTCGGCGCCTTCCCCGCTCAACAAGCAGCGCAGCACCAAGCACACACTCACGATGAACACCACAAATTGAAAAATGGCCAAAAACCCTTGAACCGGTGTCCAAATGGTTTGGTCGCGTCGCGCCCGTTGCTCAGGTGTGTAGAGCAAGGTGGCTTGGGGCGGTGACTCGAAGGGTTGACTCATGGGGCTCAGGGTGGGTTCCTCACATGGCATGACTTTATGTCTGAATGGGGATTGTGTCAATCTAAATTGACGTTAAATTTGAATTACAGATTAGGGGTTTTCACTAATCTTGATCTGTCATTTTTATTGGACACTGTCGGCACCCCACACCGTTTCGAGTGGGCAATCGTGTTGGATTGCTGTCTTGGGTGAGGTGTTGGGGCTGATCATGAATCCATCGATGACTTGGAGCGCAGAGAGAGGGCAATCGCAATTGAATCAACCACATTTGTCCCGTCTGTTCACGTCCTTGGTGAGCGAAATCATCCCTGATTTGGTTCGCGTGAGCGCTCAAATCGACCCAAGCCACTCTGCCTCGACTCGGGCGGGCGCACCCGGGTCGCTTGCCTCGCCCCCAACGACCTCACTGGTCAATCAATGCCTTCACTCGCAGGCAAAAGTCAATCCCGAACCCTGCGATTTGACCCGCCACGTTGAGCAGTGCTCGCGGGCGTGTTTGGACCTCACGGCCGACGATTTCTTGGCGTATGCGCAAGACACGCTGGCAGCGGGTTTGGACATCGAGGTTTTTTATTTGGACGTGATCCCCAAGACGGTTCGTTTGTTGCACGATTTGTGGGAGCGCGATGAGATTACTTTTTTTGACGTCACCCGCGCGACTTGGATCGTCAAAGGTTTCGTGCTGTCGGGCAGCACCGAGTTTGTCCGCCCCGATGCACTGACGCTCACCCCCATGACCCATCGCTTCCAGGCCGTCGTCAGCATGGCCACTGGCTCGCAGCACACCCTGGGACCATTGTTGGTCTCTCAGTACCTGCAACGAAAGGGATGGAATGTCAGTCCTGGTTTTGACCGCAAGGAGAAAGATCTCCTTCAGTTGGTGAAAACCCATTGGGTGGATTTGTTTTGTGTCAGTGTGTCCACCAGCAGTGATATGCCGGGCTTACAGTCACTGATCAAGCGCGTGAAGTCCAGCTCTAAAAATCCAGATATTCAGTGCTTGCTCGGTGGCCCTGTGGTGGCTTGGGAGCCTGAGCTGCAAGCCCGCATGGGGGTGCACGGACTTTGTTACAACGCCCGAGAGGCGCACACCTTGGGGCTCAAACTCGTGCGTGTGCATCGCAAGGTGAGAAAACTGAATGCTTTGACGGCCACCGAGTTGAGCTTGTGCTTTGACAGCACTCAAATCGCAGACCCCACAGCAGCCCCCTCGAAGTTGGCGAGCGCGTCGAGTCGAAAACCAATCCCAGTGCCCGCGCCCAAACTGCACAAGCGGTCCTCACGTTCCACATCAAACCCCAGGGGATACGCTCAAGGGGTGGGGTAAAACAACACAATGGTCACCAAAATGGTGACTTCACCAGACGCTGTGCACTGTAAGGCAACCATGACTTATAAATAGGTTTTATAATCAAAAACTGAAATAGAGTGTTCAATGGTTGCAGTTATGTTGTTGAAAACACATAGAAATTTTAGGGTACATCCTGAAATGAGGTTGTCAGGAACGGGAATGATGCGCCAATTGATGCGTGATTTTCCCAGCCCTTTTGTCCATTAACGTTGACGCATTGGCGCGTTAAACCGGGTTGAGTTGATTTGAAAAACGTGCTCGAAATACCTGAACAGTTCAACTTGTCTGAATCCCTCATCATGGGACTGGCCGACTTGGTGGTGGTTTTGCAGCCCAAAACCTTCGAAGTGCTGTCGGTGAAGACCAAGGGGCTGGAACTCGGTCGCGTCAAACTCGAGGGTTGGGTCGGCGAAAATCTCTCGCAATGGACCGAGGCGGACTCCGTTGACAAGTTCATGAACTTGCTCAAAACCCCCACCAACTTGGATCAATTTGTGGCCCAGGGCGCTGATTTCCAGTGGCGGCATATCAATTTCTTGTCTCCCGCCAAACTGTCTGCCCCCTTTTTGGTTCATTTGTTCAAGTTTCAAGACGCTGAGCACCTGGTCATGATCGGGCGTGACCTGGGCTCCATGTCTAAGATGCAGCAAAAGCTCATGGACACGCACCGTTCAATGGAGCGCGACTACCTGCGCTTGAGGCACACCGAGTCGCGCTACAAATTGCTGTTTGAAACCGCCTCCGAGCCCATCTTGGTCCTCGACTTGTCGAGCAAGAAAATCGCCCAGGCCAACTCGGCCGCGGCCAAGGCCTTGGGTCAGCATGACGCCAAGAGGTTGGTGGGCCTGGAGTTTTCTCAGTGTTTCGACAGCGCTGGGCGTGAAGAGATCGATGCCATGCTCAGTCTGGCGCAAACGACAGGCAAGACCAGTGCCATCACGACCAAGGTCGGTGTCTCTGGGCAAGCATACAGCCTAACAGCGGATTTGATTGTGCAAGAAGGGGGCACGCAACTGATGGTGCGTTTGGCCGCCAAGTCCAGCACCTCACCCAGGATCACGGACCAACCCATACAAGCGTGGTACACGGATGCATTGCAAAAAGCGCCCTATGGTTTTGTGGTGACCGACGCGGCCGGTCTGGTCTTGAGTGCAAACGAGGAATTCATGACCTTGTCGGGCGCATTTTCCATGGCCCAAGTCGTGGGGCAGCCTTTCGAGTCATGGCTCGGACGCGGCGGGGTGGATTGGGGGGTCTTGGTCAACAATTTGAAACAACTCTCCACCATCCGGAATTTTGCCACCGAACTCGTGAGCCAGTCGAACTTGAATTTGGAGGTGGATATTTCCGCCTCGGTCTTGGACACTGCAGACAAGCGCTATGGCTTTTTTATCCGTGACGTGCACCGCTTGTCGCAAACGGGCCCCGTGTCGTCGAGCAGCATGGCCGGTTCCGTCTCGCAACTGTCCCAACTCGTGGGGCGCATGCCCATGAAGGATATTGTCGGCGAGACCACCGACATGATTGAGAAAATGTGCATCCAGTCCGCCCTCGAGCTCACCCAAAACAACCGCGCCTCCGCGGCCGAGATGCTGGGGCTCTCGCGCCAAAGTCTCTACATCAAGCTGCACCGCTACGGCATGGCCGAGGCCAGCGACAAGCCTTGATGTGTGTTGCCAGTGGCTCGGGCGCGTCAAGGCGGCGCTTGCGCGCCAGTGGCTTGAAGCTCTTCGGATTGGGGCTGTAAGTCATAAGGTTTTGCCAAGGCCCAGATGTGCTCGGGCAGCATGTGTTTCATGCGCGCGGGCTGCTCGCGCCTTAAGTGAATGATCGACTCGATCGCCTTCATCTCCACTCGGGTGCGGGCAAATTCGAGACCGCGTGGACCCAAGCGGGGCATGATCCAAGAGACGATGGGCCGAAGCCACTGGGGCATTTTTCGAAGCGGAAGACCACCCGCTGCGAGCTCCACATTTTTTTTAAAGCCCAGCACCGCTGAGTGGCGTTTGCCAGCACTGGCGGTTTTTTTGAGCTCGACTTCGTCGCCCAACAAAGAGAGCAATTGTTCTCCGGTTTGGTTTCGGGTGATGACCCATTGCTCGCCCTCTCCGCCCATATAGCCCACCGTGATGTCCGCCAGCACATTGGTGTAGTCCACACAGGTGCGGCAGGTCAAGGGAAAGAAATCCTTGGGCAAATCTGCCAGCGGCAGCTGAAGAAAAGGGATTTCTTGGCGACTGCCGTTTTGATAACGCAACTCGACATGGTAGTTGGCCTTGAACTCCAAGTAGGTCACTGCGTTGGGTGTGGGCGTGATCAAATTGAGGAACTGGTGAAAATTCTCGGTGCTCGTGTTGTCTGAGCATGGGGTGCCAATCACATAGATTTTCTCAAATCCGAGCGTTTTCTCCAGCGCCCTCAAGGCATACACCTGGCAGGGTATCCCAATGACGGCCAAACGCTTGTAGCCCCTTTGTTGAGCAGGCTCGAGCAAGGACAAGAGTGGCGCATAGTCCATGCGCATGCCGCGTGCCTTGGCCATGTCCTCAGGCCGGTCAATCAAAACGGGGGAAGGGCGCCAGCGATCGTTGGGGTGGGCTTCCATGGTGAGCACAGCGTCGACCACTTTGTTTTGCAGCAAGACCTCTGCAATGCGCGTGGTGATGCCACTCCACTGTGCCCCTGGGCTGGGTTGCTTCAGGCGGGCTCGGTGCATGTGCAAGAACGGCCCAAAATGCAACTCATCCGCGAGCTCGGGGTCTCTTGCTCGGCCGTGAACGCGGCTCTCAAGCGCCGCGTACTGGGGCGAGATGAACTGGCAGGCGCTGGCACAGCGCTTGGGCTCAGACGAGCGTGAAATGCCGCAATCGGTGCACAAGTTGCGGTGCGGACTCGGGGCCGAAAGGGGTGGAAGATCTGGGCTCGGATCTGGCGAAGGGTTCATGTGGACGTTTTGAAAGCGGGGGTTCCTCTGGCGCCGGCGCTGCACTCAAGCGCCTGGGGGCTTGGACTTGCAGCCCGAGCAGGGCTCGAAATCGCCATTTGAATACTTAAATACACCAACTGTTTCATTTTTTTCATTGTATTGAACATGGATTCTTTGGATATTGGTGTCAACTACTATTGACATCCTGAGATGTAAAGTCAAAAATGTTCGCATGACTGTCCCTCAACTGAGCGCCATTGCGGAGCTCTTCAAACCCATCACCTGGTTTCCGCCCATGTGGGCTTATGCCTGCGGTGTGGTGTCGACGGGCGTGTCGCTTGAGGAGCACTGGGGCTTGGTGTTGTGGGGCATCATTTTGGCAGGACCCATGGTGTGTGCTTGCAGCCAAGCCTGTAACGATTGGTTTGATCGCCATGTCGACGCCATCAATGAGCCCAAGCGTCCCATTCCATCGGGTCGCATCCCGGGCCACTGGGGACTGTGGCTGGCCCTGGTTTGGACGCTGCTCTCGCTCGTGTGGGCTTGGGGCTTGGGGCCATGGGCCTTCAGAGCGGGCGCATTGGGTCTGGTCCTGGCATGGGCCTATTCCGCACCACCTTGGCGGTTCAAACAAAATGGCTGGATCGGCAATGCCGCTTGTGCGCTGAGCTATGAAGGGCTCGCCTGGCTCACGGGTGCGGCGGTGATGCTGGGCAACCAGTTTCCCGCCAAAATCATCGTGGCTTTTGCGCTTCTCTACAGCTTGGGAGCGCACGGGATCATGACCCTCAACGATTTCAAAGCCATAGAGGGGGATCGCTTGATGAATGTGCGCTCCTTGCCCATCTTGATGGGCGAGAAGGCGGCGGCTTGGATGTCGTGTTTGATCATGACCTTGGCGCAATGGTCGGTGGCCTTGTTGCTGCTCCAAGGGCACAAGGACACGAGTGCCTGGGCGGTGTTGGTGTTGTCCTTGGCGCAATGGCCCCTGATGTTCAAGTTCATCAAAGACCCGGTGGGCAAAGCCCTTGGGGTCAGTGCCTTTGGCGTGCCCCTTTATGTATCGGGCATGATGGTGAGTGCCTTTGCGCTCAGGAGCATGGTGTGAGTCGCGTTGCCATCTCGAACCCCCAAGCCGTGAAGGCGCAGTGGCGCAATGTGGCCTGCCTGGGACTGGTGCAAGCGTGCATGGGGGCGGTGGTGGTGACGACCACCACCACGCTCAACCGCGTGATGGTCATTGAGCTCAATTTGCCTGCAGTGCTGCCGGGTTTTTTGATTGGTTTGCACTACTTGGTGCAAATCATGAGGCCGCGCATGGGTTTTGGGGCAGACCAGACCGAGCGCTTCACGCCTTGGATCATGGGGGGCATGGTCACCTTGAGTTTGGGGGGGGTGTTGGCCGCCTTGGCCACCACCTGGATGGGTGAACACATGCCCCTTGGGGTCGTGACGGCGGTCTTGGCCTTTGCCCTCATTGGCATGGGTGTGAGTGCGTGTGGCACCACCTTGCTGGTCTTGCTCTCCAAGGGCGTGGGCGACCACCAGCGGGCCACATCGGCCACCTTGGTGTGGACCATGATGATTTTTGGTTTTGCACTCACCTCCATTGTGAGTGGCAAATTCTTGGACCCATTTTCCTTTGATCGACTCTTGTTGGTAAGCGTCCTCGTGAGCGTGATCACGGTGGTCCTCAGTGCCTTGGCTCTTTGGGGGCTTGAGCGTCGCATGTTGGCGCACGTTCTCAAAGCACCCGCGACTTCTCGCGAGGTTGAGGCCTTGCCAACCACGCCCATGCAAGCCCCGTTGGCTCCTGGTGAGTTCGCCTCTACAGCGCCAGCACCCACGCAGTCGTTTCAGCAGGCCTTGAGGGTGTTGTGGTCCGATACACAAGCGAGGTTGTTCACATTTTTTGTGTTCACCTCCATGCTCGCCTACAGTGCGCAAGATTTGATTTTGGAGCCCTTCGCGGCCCTCATCTATCACTACACGCCGGGACAAACCACACAACTCTCTGGCTTGTTGCACGCTGCTGTGCTGATGGGCATGCTGCTCTTGGCCTTGATTGGTGGTGACTGGGTCAAGGGCCGCTTGGGCCGTGTTTCAACTTGGATGGTGCTCGGCTGCTTGTTGTCGTGCCTGGGTATGCTCGGTCTTGCTGCAGCGGGTGTCTTGGCAGGTGGTGCCGCGCTCTTGCCCCTGCAGCCGGTGCTCTGGGTGTTGGGTCTGGGTAACGGCTTATTCTCCATTGCAGCGATCAGCACCATGATGCGATTGGCCACCGAGCCGTCGCAGAGCTTTTCATCAAAAGACCCCCACACCCCAAGTGTCAGGCCGGGCCTCAGAATGGGCCTATGGGGTGGGGCTCAAGCGGTGGCCTTTGGGCTTGGGGGGCTCCTCGGTAGCGGTGCGAGCGACCTCGCTCGCCATTGGATGGGCAACCCATCCATGGCCTACGCCAGTGTTTTTGCGCTCGAAGCAACGCTATTTTTGTGCTCAGCCACCATCGCTTGGCGGGTTCAAAATTTGAGCCACCCCGTTGAGGTCAGCCGATCGGTGGACTCTTCGCTTCAAACGGACCAGGCGTCCAGATCTGTACAAGTCGCCATGCCTGCCCATTTCAGTGCCGGTTCAAATCAACATTTCAAAGTCATTTAAACGCAAATTCAAAGAAGTGGACATTCAAATGGATACAACCTATGACGTCGTGGTGGTGGGTGCAGGGCCAGCGGGTGCAACTGCCGCCCATGAATTGTCCCAGCAAGGGCACAGCGTGCTCATGCTCGATCGAATGGGCCGCATCAAGCCTTGTGGTGGAGCGATTCCGCCGCGCTTGATCAAAGATTTCGAAATCCCTGACCATTTGTTGGTGGCCAAGTCGCGAAAAGCTCGGATGATTTCGCCCAAGGACAACCGGGTGGATATTCCGATTGATGGCGGCTTTGTGGGCATGGTCAATCGCAATGAGTTCGATGAGTGGCTCAGGCAACGAGCCCAGGACCATGGTGCCCATCGACAACAAGGCACCTTTGAGCGCTTGACCCAAGACATGGATGGCACGCGGCGGGTGCATTTTGAGGTGCGTGAAGGGCGCGGCGAGGTGCAGATGCGAAGCGTGCGCGCGCGCTTTGTCATTGGCGCTGATGGTGCCAAGTCCGAGGTGGCCAAACAAGCCATTGAGGGCGCAGAAAAAACCAAATACGTCTTTGCTTATCATGAGATCGTGAAAGCTCCACAGGCCGATCCGAGCCACGACCCCGATCGTTGCGATGTGTATTACCGCGGCAGCTTGTCCCCTGACTTTTACGGCTGGGTTTTTCCCCACGGTGATACCATGAGCATTGGCACGGGCAGTGCAGACAAGGGCTACTCCTTGAAGTCTGCGGTGATGCGCTTGCGAGAAACAGCCGGTCTTGCTCAGGTCGAGACGTTAAGGCGAGAGGGCGCGCCCATTCCCCTCAAACCCCTGCCCAAGTGGGACAACGAGCGCGATGTGGTGTTGGCCGGAGACGCTGCGGGCGTGGTCGCGCCAGCCTCAGGTGAGGGCATATACTACGCCATGGCGGGTGGGCGTTTTGCGGCGCAGGCGGTGCGGGAATGCCTGCTCAGCGGCAACACCAAAAACCTCAAGCTCGCGAGAAAGCGATTCATGAAGCTGCATGGGCAAGTGTTTTGGGTGCTTGGGATCATGCAGTATTTTTGGTACATCAACGACAAACGCCGCGAGCGTTTTGTCAAAATCTGTGAAGACAAGGATGTGCAAAAACTCACCTTTGATGCCTACATGAACAAAGAGCTGGTCAGAAGTGACCCGATGGCGCATGTGAGAATTTTCTTCAAAGACTTGGCCCACTTGTTTGGTTTGATTCGCACTTGAGGCCTCAAGTGCGCAGGCGCGTGAGCTTAGCCCATGGCGCCCATGGTGCCCATGTTGCTCATTGCACTCTCTGAGCCCTCTGAACCCAGGCAACTCACTGTGCAACCCAGCGTCTAGGCTTGGCGCTCTTGAAGCGTTTTGACTGTGCTGGCCATGCGCTGGCTGTTGGCCAGCGGCAACGGCACATAGTTCGCCCCCATGGCGCGCGCGATGTCTTGGCCCTGAGGGTCTGGGCGAGCCGAGGTGTCGAGCCAGATGGCGTGAAGTGCTTGGGCACGGCACTGTTTGGCCCACCACAAGGATTGCGCTTTGGCAACGGGTCTGGAGCCCTCACCCTCCAAGGTCACGTTGGCTCGGCCATCGCTCAACACCACCACGGTGGGTGTCATGCCCCTTTGGCGCGCTTGCAAGGAGGTCTCCATCGCGAGCCTCAGAGCACTGGCAAGCGGCGTGCCGCCGCCGCCTGGGAGGGCTTGGAGTTCTCGCTTGGCGCGAACGAGCGAGCGAGTGACCGGGAGTTGGAGTTGCGCACGTTTGTCTCTGAAACTGATCACGCAAATATGGTCACGCCTGGCATACGAATCTTTGAGCAGCAACTCCACCGCACCCTTGGCTTCGGCGAGTCGCTCAAGCGCTGCAGAGCCCGACGCGTCAATACAAAAGATGATGCAACTCTCACTCTTTTGCGCAAAGCGCTGAACGTGAAAATCTTCGCTGCGGATGTGTAAACGCTCGGGTCCATTGGCGCGCTGCAAAGACGCGGGCGACGCGCTTGCAAGCCCCTGAGCACGTATTTTTTGCCGAGGCGCCGCATGTCGCAAGGTGGCCAAGACATGCAGGCGCTTGCCGTTTTGCGGCAAACCCTTCATGGCGGGCAAGGGTCGACCTTTTTGCGAGCCTTTTTGCACTTGTCCCATGCGCCCGCCCGCGCTCTTGTTGGTCAAACTCTGGCCCTGGGTGAGTTGATTCAAAAGCCCCAGGGGCAGGGTGGCCAAGGCCGACTCCAAGATGCGAGTCTCTAGGGCCCGCACGTCGGTGCTGGAGGAATCCGTTGGAGCGCTCGGGTCAGAAGAATCGATGGCTGGGTCCTCAAGCGGTGTGGTGTCTGCACCGCTTGCGTTGGCAAGTTCTTTGTCGTGGTCTTCAGGTGGCTGCGCAGGGGTTGAGGGCTCGCTCGGCTCGTTCAGCTCTGGTTCAGACGCTGGTGTGGCCGAAGGCTCTGCAGAGGATGGGGGCTCTTGCAGGCTGGGCAAGCTCTTGGCCCTGGGGGTGAGGACGAGGCGAGCGGCGCGCCCGAGATCGTCGGCGCTCACCTGATCTTCTCCTTTGAGCACCGCCAAGACGCAGGCCAAGCGAGCGGCGTAGCCAGTGGCTCTGAGGCTCACGATACCAAAGCCCATGGCCAACTCACAAATATCATGCAAAAAAGACTCAGGCAAGGCAACACGATCAATGGCCTCAGCGTGAGCGTGATCCGGTTGCTGCATTGTTTTCACGACACGCTCGAGCATGTCCAAGGTCTCGTCTGAGGCCGCGTCCTTGGGGTTGATCGTCGTGAGATCGAGCCAGATGGCCAACTGCTCGGCCAAGCCGGCGCTCAAACAGACCTCGTCGGGCAAGGATTCATCAATCGCCACCAAGCCAAATTGGGTGGTTTGGCACGCATGGCCGAGTTGCGCATGCACGCGGCCCGTGTCGAGCACTTGGGTCAAGATGGCGGCGCTGGCTTGGGGCAGACGCTCGGCCATGGGGCAGACCAAAATTTGGCCCGCGCTTTGTGACAAGAGGCCTTGAAGTTGGACTGGGCGTGAGAGCTGAAGGGTCATGGCCAAGTCCAAGCCCCCCACGAGGCGCTCGGTGTCGATGTTGCTGGGGATTTTGATCACGTCTGATTTCAACGCGTGCAAGGCATGAAGCCAATCTTGCAGCACCGGCCCGAGCGGTGCGCGCAGCCAAATCCCTTTGAGGCCCTTGGTGTCGAGTGCCAAAGCGGCCAAGGCCCACATCGCATCATCCAGGGCCAAGCACGTCATGGTGTCTCAAGCTTTCGTGAGGTGGGGGTGGTGAGGGTTGGAGTGTGCACTGCTCAAAGATCGAGTTCTTCAAGTGCACGCTCAACTCTTGCGCTCGAACCCGTGTCATCCAAGGGGTCGCGTCGCAGCCGATGAGACAGGGCCATGGGCGCGATGACTCTCAAGTGTTTGGCGTCCACTTTTTTGTCACCCTCCAAGGCCGCATAGGCGCGCGTTGCTCTCATGAGGGTGAGCTCGGCCCTCAAGCCATCGGTGCCCAGGGTGAGGCACAACTGGGAGCACAAGCGCAAAAAATCATCGTCCAGCACCACCTTGTCCAGGCGCTTTCGGGCTTTCACGATCTTGTCGCGCAATGCCTCATTGGCCGCTTGCCACTCTTGTTGAAATTGAAGTGGATTTTTTTCAAAGGCATCGCGTCGCTTGATCACCAAGATGCGCTCGTCCAAGTCTTTGGGCGTTCTCACTTCCACACACAAGCCAAAACGGTCGAGCAGCTGCGGTCTGAGCTCGCCTTCTTCTGGGTTGCCACTGCCCACCAAGACAAAGCGAGCCGGGTGGCGCACACTCAGGCCCTCGCGCTCGACCAAGTTCTCTCCGGATGCCGCCACATCAATCAAGAGGTCGACCAAGTGGTCCTCGAGCAAATTGACTTCATCAATGTACAAGAACCCCCGGTTGGCTTTGGCCAGCAGTCCCGGTGAGAAGGATTTGATGCCCAAACTCAAGGCCTTCTCCAAATCCAAGGCGCCCACCACGCGGTCCTCCGAAGCCCCCAAGGGCAAATCCACCACGGGCACAGGCACGGTTTCGCTCGCAACATTGGCGTGTGTGGTTTTGAGCTTGGCGCACTGCTCGCATGAGACGCTGTGATCCTTGGGGTCACAACCGTAGGGACAATGTTTGACCACTTTGATGGGGGGCAACAAATCGGCCAGCGCTCTCACCGCCGTGGACTTGCCGGTGCCGCGATCCCCCAGGGCCAGGATGCCGTTGACACTGGGGTCAACGGCCACGATCTGAATCGCGGTCTTCATATCGTGTTGTCCAACAATTGCTGAAAATGGAAAAGGTATGGCCATATAAAACTAAAAATAGGATCCAGGGCGGCCCCGGGTTTGGGGCGACTTGGAATGATCGAGAAAGGACTTGAAAACGCCAGAGATCTGAGCGCTCAATGGCACCCAAGTCATGAGTTTAAGCTCGAGCATGCAAAGGGCATTGTTCTGGCTGCACTGGGTGAGCCTCAATACACGCCTTCCAAGCGGTCTTCGAGCTCTTCGCTGGCGAGTTTGAGCTGCTCGAGCATGTCCTCACTTGGTTTCCAATAATTGCGCTGTGAGGCTTCAAGTAAGCGGTTGGTCAAGCGCATGGAGGCGGTGGGGTTGAGTTCGGCGAGTCGCTGTCGCATGTCAGCGTTGAGCACAAAGGTCTCGGTGATTTGTTTGTAAACCCAGGGCTGAACTTGTCCTGTGGTGGCCGACCAACCCATCGTGTTGGTGAGGTGAACCTCAATTTGTCTCACCCCTTCAAAGCCGTGCTTGAGCATGCCTTCGTACCATTTGGGATTCAATACCCGGGTGCGCATTTCAAGATCGACTTGATCCGACAAACTTCTCACCTTGCCTTCGCCTCGGGTTTGGTCGCCAATGAAAACGGGCTTACTCACCCCGCCATTGGCTTGCTGAACGGCCTTGGTGATGCCGCCCAAGGTGTCAAAGTAGTTGTCAATGGTGGTGACACCGAGTTCCACAGAATCGAGATTTTGATAGGTCAGTTGCACATCGGCCAGTGCCGACTTCAAGATGCCCGCATTCTTCACGGCCAGTCCATCCACGCCAAAAGCGAAGCCCTTTCGCTGCGTGTAGGTCTCCCCCAACTCGCTTTCATCGGACCAGGCTCCACTTTCAATCAAATTGTTCACATTGGCACCATAGGCGCTGTCGGCGTTGCCAAAGACGCGCAAGGCGGCAGTTTGCAAATCACAGCCATGGGCCTGCATGTAAGCCAAGGCGTGTTTACGGACAAAATTTTGCTCGAGGGGCTCATCGGCACTGGCGGCCAACAAGGCGGCTTCGGCCACGAGTTTGATTTGCAAAGGCATGAGGTCACGGAAAATCCCCGACAAGGAGATCACCACATCAATTCTGGGGCGTGCGAGTTCTTCTAGCGTCATCAGACTCGCGCCGACCAAACGGCCAAAACTGTCAAATCTCGGCTTGGCGCCATAGAGTCTGAGGACCTGGGCAATTTGGGCGCCTTCGGTTTTTAAATTGTCACTGCCCCACAGCACCATGGCGATGGACTCCGGCAGTGGCAGTCCGTCTTCACAGTAGCGCTTGAGCAGTTTCTCCGCTTGAATACCCCCGTCCTTGACCGCATAGGCACTGGGAATTCGAAACGGATCGAAGCCGTGGAGGTTTCTGCCTGTGGGGAGAATTTCGGGCTTGTGAATGATGTCGCCCCCGGGGGCTGGGCGGATGTACTTGGCATCAAGCGCTCTCAAGATGCCGTTGAGTTCGGCGTTTTCATTGAGCAATTTACTTGAACTCAAGAGTTTTTCAATCTTGCTGCGGTGCATCTCATCGAGGGGCAATTGGGCGAGTTTCAAGACCCGGTCTGCATTTGAATGGTCAGAGATGGCTTGGATGGATGCCATGGGCAGATCGCGCTCGAAACTCGCTTCGGCCATGATTTTTAAGAATTCAAGTTTCTCTTGAGCCGTGGAGACCTGGCCCAAGACGTGCAAGCCGTTGGGAATGAGCGAGTACTCAAGCTCCAAAATCTTGCGCATGAGTTTTTGAATTTCTTCATCGGCCCCTTCCAGGCTTTGGGCGCTCAGGCACTCACCCTCATCGAGCCACAGCGGTTTGGCGGGCAGCAAGTCCAATTCGGCGGCTTGGGCTTGGACCATCAGGGCGAGGTCTTTTCTCTCTTGGAGTTGATCGACCTCAAGGCTTCGGTAGCGCTCCAGCCCCTCCTTCAAATCCAGCAGTCCGGTGTAAAGGCCTGACTCGGTCATGGGTGGCGTGAGGTAGCTGATCAAGGTCGCACCTGAGCGGCGCTTGGCAATGGCGCCTTCTGAGGGGTTGTTGGCCGCGTAGAGGTAAAAGTTGGGCATGTCTGAGATCAACCGATCGGGCCAGCACTGGGCAGTCAGACCGTTTTGTTTGCCGGGCATGAACTCGAGTGCACCGTGAGTGCCAAAGTGCAGCACGGCATTGCTTTTGAAGTCTTCCCGCAAATAGCGATAGAAGGCTGAAAATGCATGGGTGGGCGCGAAGCCTTTTTCAAAGAGGAGCCGCATCGGGTCACCCTCGTAGCCAAACGAGGGTTGGATGGCAATCAACACATTGCCGTATTGTTTGCCCAGCACAAATAGGTGTGAGCCGTTGTTGAGTTGTTTGCCGGGCGCGACGCCCCATTGGGCCTCAATTTCTTTGAGGTGTTTTTCACGACGCACGTGATCTTGCGTGGGGATGAGGGTGTGGACATTGGCGTCGGCGCCGTATTTTTTGGCGTTGCCCTCCAAGATGTCTTGCTGCAGTTGTCCTACATCGCTGGGCATGTCAATGTGGTAGCCCTCGGCTTTGAGTTTGAGTAAGACTTGGTAGACCGACTCAAACACAGCCAAGTAGGCGGCTGTGCCAATGTTGCCCGCATTGGGCGGAAAATTAAAGAGCACCACCGTCACTTTTTTGTCTTCGCGCCGGGTGCGTCTTAACTCCACGAGTTTGGCCACCCGTTGTGAGAGCATGGCCGTTCTCTCGGTGCAGGTGAACATGTCTTGTTCCACCTGATTTTTGGTGAACGTGCATTCTTTATAACAGCCTTTGCAAGTCACCCCTTGCGCGCCGGGTCGTCCCCCAAACACCATGGGCACGACCGCCCCATCGAGCTCAGGGATGGCGATCATGATGGTGGACTCCACGGGCAAGAGTCCGCGTTGAGAATCCCCCCATTGGTCGAGTGTTTGGAATTCAACAGGGTGGGCTGCAATATAAGGCACATCCAGGGTTGCTAAAATTTCCTCAGCCGCATTGGCATCGTTGTAGGCGGGCCCGCCCACCAACGAAAAGCCAGTGAGCGAGATCACCGCATCGACCATGACCCGACCGTCTTGGATGAAGTATTCGTTGATGGCCGGTCTTGCGTCGAGTCCCGCTGCAAATGCGGGAATGACCTGTAGACCTTGAACCTCAAGCGCTGCAATGACAGCGTCGTAGTGCTCCGTGTTGTTGGCCAGCAAGTAGGAGCGCAGCATGAGCACGCCCACACGGCCTTTGCTGTTGTCTTTGCTCACCACACGGGGTAAGGCGCTCAATTTGTTGCCCAAACGTGGCTTCATCCTGGGGTGGTAGATGCCCACATCGGGGTATTCCAGTGGCGGCTCGAAGGTGAGTTTGGAAAAGAATGTGCGGTTTTTCTCACTCGAGCCTGTGCCGTAGCGCGACGCCAAGTAAAGCACCATGTTGAGCATGTTTTCTTCAGACCCGCCAAGCCAGTACTGTAAGCATAAAAAGTAAGCCCTCAAATCTTGAGCGGTACCCGGTATGAAGCGCAGGAGCTTGGGCACGCGCTTGAGCATCTTCATTTGACGCTCACCTGAGCTGCCGTCTTTTTTGCTGGTGTCGCCTTTGAGCTTTTTGATTAAGGCCATCGGCCCAGAGGCAGGTTTGCCCATGTCGAATTTGCCGATTTTGGTGAGTTTCACCACCTCTGCCGCAGAGATGGCACACACCATTGCATCGCATTGTTCGCGCCTTTTTTTGAGATCGTCGATGATGGGCAAATACTGGTCCTCAATGAACAGCATGCCCACAAAGATAATATCGGATTGGTGAATATCGAGTTTGAGTTTGTCCAAGACCCGGGGGTCTTTGGTGTATTCTGTGGCCGAGTAAATCTTCAAACTGATGGACGGCGCAATTTTCTTCAAAGCCTCGATGCTTCGTTTCACCGCACTGTTCAAATGCGTGTCCATGGTCACTAGGAGGACTCGCAGTGCAGGGGAATTCAACTGCAGTGATTCTTGATGATTCATGTGCAAAGCCGGTTTGTTTTAAGAATAGAATGGACACAAACTGTAAACATATGTTGACATTAGAATATGTCAGCTTCAATTTATTTACAGGGAAAACCCTAGGTCGTCTTGTTTTTTGTCTCTTTTTTTAAGCGCTCTAGACCGTGGTTTTTCCCTCTGTCAGATAAGATTTGTAGCGGCCCGAGTACCCTCGACTTCAAGGGGATGGGCATGTCGGTGGGTTGGACGAGTTCACAGCGGCGTTGAGCGGGCAGGGCGCCCGTTGACAACGACTGCGAGCTTGAATGGATTTACAACGATGATCAGTCGATTGTTCAAAGCGTTGGGGTGGTGTTTCTTGATTTTTCTGGGTTTGGTTTTTATGATCTTTTTTGCCCCTGACCTCAACCGCCATGACTTGGAATTGGCCTATGCGCAAGCGCCCAGTCAGTTCCTGCAGGTCAAGGATTTGCGGGTTCACTACCGCGATACCGGCCCGAGGAGCGCACCCGTCATCGTGATGCTGCACGGCTTTGGCTCGAGCCTGCACACTTGGGACCATTGGTCTGCCGCGTTGGAGCGCGATCACCGAGTGATCCGGCTCGATTTGGCGGGATTTGGTCTGACGGGCGAGAGCCCCGATCAAAATTACAGCGATGCGGCCGATGTCTTGCGATTGACGGATTTTTTGAACGCCTTGGGTGTGTCTGATTGCATTGTGCTGGGCCATTCCATGGGGGGGCGAATCGCGTGGAATTTTGCCAGCACCTACCCCGAACGGGTTCGTCGTTTGGTGCTGTTGGCGCCAGACGGTTTTCCCGTGCCGGGTCAAAAGTTGGGCGAAAAACCCTATGACTTTGGTCGACTTGCCGATTTGATTCAATTCATTTTGCCCAAATACTTGGTCAAGAAAAGTTTGGAGCCTGCTTTTTACAACGCCGAGTTGATCACCAGTGGCTTGCTCGATCGTTACAACGATATGCTCCGGGCGCCCACGGTCAGGCGTGCCATTTTGGACCGCATGCGCCAGACCGTGATCTCCGATCCTGTCGAACGGCTCAAACGCATCACCGCACCGACCTTATTGCTCTGGGGTGAAAACGACCAAATGATCCCCAGCAGCAACAGTTTGGATTACCAAAAAGCCTTGCTGCATTCGCAAACGGTCATCTTGCCCCGAGCGAGCCATTTGCTGCAGGAAGAAAATCCGCAGTTGGGATTGGCCTGTGTTTTAGAATTCATTCATTCACAGCGCCCTTGAGTCTCCACCTCCAAGCACACTAGAGATCACTTCACCCTTTCCCAACACCAAAGAGCCATCATGAAATTTCTAAAGCGCTGGCAGTCCTTGATCATGGCGTGCCTTTTGAGCGTCGGTTTCGCGACGGCAGGAGCCTTGGTCACCAATTTGGACACGTGGTACTTCAATTTAAATCAACCGAGCTGGAAGCCGCCGGACGCAGCCTTTGGTTTGATCTGGAGCTTGATTTTCTCGTTGTGCGCAGCGGCAGGCTGGTTATCTTGGAACTCGGCACAGCTTCAAACCCGCAAATACTTGTATCTGTGTCTTTATTTGATCAACGGGGTGCTCAACCTGGCTTGGAGCATCCTTTACTTCCAGTTGCATCGACCAGATTGGTCACTTTGGGAGTGCGGACTGCTGGGCTTGTCCATTGTGGCTTTGATCTATTTTCAATGGAAAGACTCCAGGTCGGCATCCCTATTGGTGGTGCCTTATTTGATCTGGGTTTGCATTGCAGCCGCCTTGAATTGGCAAACGGTGGTCCTCAATGGTTTTTGATCCAGTCGACGACCAGTCCTGAGGTGTCCAGGCGCTCAGATCGTGCTGATTAAATAAGCGATTGTGAAAAAACCGCAAAAGGCCACAAAGAGAGCGCTGACAAAGAGAAGTGCTTTGTTGTCAACGAATTTTCTAACTTTATCCAGGGTCATGAGTGTGTTCATAGGGAGTCCTTTGATGTGGCGTGAACAGATAAAGAAAAGTGGAGTGGAATCGGTTTTTTAGAAGGCGAATGACGACATGTTCAAGAAAAATTTGTTATTGGCTGTGGCCTTTGTGGCAGTTCTTTTCATGCTTTACAAGTTGTGTGTCTTCATCGGCTTGCCCCTGTACCCATATGGTATGGCCTTGTTTGTCATACCCATCTTGGGGCTCATTCCGGTGTACCACTACTTGGAGGACAAACAACTCAACGGCTACAAACAGCATCTCTTGTTGACGGGCCAATTCACGCCTGAGCAAGTGAACGGCATGTCAACTCAGGAGATTGAGTTGAATTGGAGAAAGAGTCTCAACAAGCCTTGAACCCACCACCCTCGATCCCATCCAGGCAAGGGATAGGACCCAAAGTTTACCTGGGTTGCGTTTACTTGATCTGTCCTGGATAGTCCCGGCGCAAATTGCTGGCGTGAAATTGATTGGCAATCCAAAACAAGCATCCCACGACCCAGATGATAAAGAGCAATGTAGTTGTGTGCATTTCATTTCCTTGGTTAAAGTGACAACGTGAATTATCGCAAAATCTTTTAAAAAAATCCTAAGCTCGCACCGCCTGTGGTAATTTTTTGATCAATGGCATCATGGTGAGCATGGTGACAACCAGCATCACGATCTCAAGCGCGTAGACTGCGTCGTAGCCCAAAGGTGCTTGATAAAGGGCATCAATCAAATCTCGAATCACCCCTCCAGCAGCGATGGCCACCCCCGCAGCGGTGGCTTGCACGGCTCCCCAAGCGCCCAAGGCCAAGCCGCTTTGTCCGCGCGGCGCCAGATTCATGGTGGCTGTGAGTGTGCCGTGTCCAAAAAGTCCCCCTCCAAATCCAATGGCGCAAATGCCGATGGCGAACATCATGGCGGAGCCCACGGATGCTGACAAAATGACTGCTAAAAATGCGGGGATACCACAAAATGCCCCAATACTCGCCATTTTAAAAGGGTCAAATCCTTTGCCAAGAACATTGGAGGCCAAGGCAAATCCAAGCAACCCTCCAAGAGCCAATGTGGCCGTGAGAGCGGTGGTGGCCCCGACACTCAAGTGAAGAATTTCTCCACCATAGGGTTCGAGCAAAATGTCCTCCATGCTGAACGCCATGGTTCCCATGCCCACAGCGATCAAGCGGCGAATGGCTTGTCCACCATGACAAAAACGCGCCCATGACTCTTGAAAGGTTGCATTCTTGGGGCGTTGGTCCATCGGTATACGGACTCGGCTTTCTTGCTTCCAAAGTGCGATGACGTTCAAAACGAGCGTGAGGATGGCTGCGGCTTGGATCACTTGGATGAGGCGCCCGGGGCTAAAGTCACTCAAAAATGCACCAAACCCCACGGCGCTCAACATCATGCCCACGAGCAGCATCACATACATGAGTCCCACCACCTTGGGCCTGGAATCCTCTGGCGCCAAATCAGTGGCCAAGGCCAATCCAGCAGTCTGGGTGGTGTGCAGTCCTGCACCCACGAGCAAGAAAGCAACTCCAGCACCCAAGTGACCAATCCAGATCGGGGCCTCTGCTGAATGTCCCTGTCCGGATAAAACCAATAGGGCAAAGGGCATCAATGCCAAGCCGCCAAACTGCACCATGGTTCCTCTCCAAATGAAGGGAACTCGTTTCCATCCGAGCTCTGAGTGGTGTGTGTCGGAGCTGTATCCAATGAGCGCCCTAAAGGGCGCAACCACGATGGGCATGGCCACCATGACGGAGACCCATGATGCAGGAACATGAAGCTCAACAATCATCACGCGGTTGAGGGTACCGATCAGCAGCGCCAAAGCCATGCCAACCGAAACTTGAAATAGGGAGAGTCTGAGAAGCCTCGAGAGGGGCAAGTCAACTGAAGCCGCGTCGGAGAAGGGTAAGTACTTCGTCCCACGCTGAAGCCATGAAAAGATCAATTTCTGGCTAAAAGAACTATTGGTCATGCTTGACGGCAATTTGGATGCGATTCAATTTGGCGTGCAGTGTGATTCAAACCCAAGTCATGGATTCGAAATAAAAGCACATGGCTCCAGCTCGCTAGAGCCATGTGCATCACCAGCAGCTATTTGGCTGCTGCGGGCGCTGAAACAGCAACTTTGTCAGCGTTTCCATTGAGGAAAGCTTTGACCCAAGTTGTGTTGCTCAAAATGGCCAAGTGCACCGAAAACGATGCAACAGCCACGGCAGCAATAATAAGTGGCACGCCCACGGAGGGCTTGACCACCAACCACATTTTTCCGTAAATCATTTGCGTTACCTTTCTTTTTATTTAAGCCATGGCGAATAGATATAAGCCAAAAGGTGAGCAAAGGCAGCAATCATTCCAAAGAATTGTGTTCCTTGGATGAGAT
>CAISQQ010000228.1 GCA_903887655.1 uncultured Burkholderiales bacterium | reverse complement strand
GTGAATTGGCGCACACCATGGGCGAGGGGGTCAGTGACTTGAACTTGGCCACGCAACCGCCCGCGGTGGTGTTGATGTGCGGCCTCCAAGGTGCGGGCAAGACCACCACAACAGCCAAGTTGGCCAAGTACTTGATCAACAAGAGAAAGAAAAAAGTCCTCACCGTCTCGGCCGACGTCTATCGCCCCGCAGCCATCGAGCAGTTGAAAGCAGTGAGTGCGCAAGCCGGCTGTGAGTGGTTTCCCAGTGAGGCGGGTGAAAAACCCCTGGACATTGCCAAAAAGGCACTCGACTATGCCAAGCGTCATTTTGTCGATGTGCTGATCGTGGACACGGCCGGTCGCTTGGCCATTGATGAGGTCTTGATGAAAGAAATTCAAGGCCTGCAAGAATTCCTCAATCCCATTGAGACCTTGTTTGTCGTGGACGCCATGCAGGGTCAAGACGCGATGAACACCGCGCGAGCCTTCAAAGAGGCCTTGCCCTTGACGGGGATTGTGCTCACCAAAATGGACGGTGACTCCAGAGGCGGGGCGGCGTTGTCGGTGCGCGAGGTGACCGGTGTGCCCATCAAGTTTGCCGGCACGAGTGAAAAGATCGATGGCTTGGAGCTCTTTGACGCGGAGCGTCACGCAGGACGGGTGCTCGGCATGGGCGATATAGTCGCTTTGGTCGAACAAGTCACGGCCGGCGTCGACTTGAAGGCGGCAGAAAAACTCGCCAGCAAAATCAAGAGTGGCGACAGTTTTGATTTGAACGACTTTTTGGCGCAAATCTCCCAAATGAAACAAATGGGTGGGCTCTCAAGCCTCATGGAGAAATTGCCCTCCCAAATGATGGACAAGGCCAAAGGCATGGACTTTGACAAAGTCGAGCGCGACATTGCCAGAAAGCAAGGCATCATCCACAGCATGACCTTGAAAGAGCGCAAAAAGCCCGAGATCATCAAAGCCACGCGCAAAAAGCGCATTGCCAATGGGGCGGGCGTTCAGGTGCAAGACGTCAACCGACTCTTGAACGAGTTCACCCAAATGCAAGACATGATGAAGAAAATGAAGGGCTCAGGTCTGATGAAAATGATGAAGCACTTCAAAGGCATGAAGGGCCCGGGCGGCGGTTTCCCCGGCATGATGCGTTGATCTGTGTCTCATCGGTCCAGCGTGTGGATGCCCCCAGCACTCGACTGCTCGCTCGCATCAACCGGGCATTGACGCCATCAGACCAACTCCGCCCTCAATGAATGGGCGAAGGCCTGGGTGATCTTCACCTCGAGCATCTGCCCCGTGATGGTGGCGGGGTCTCTCGCGCCCACAGCGAAATTCACCACCCGATTGCACTCGGTGCGGGCCATGAATTCTTGGGGGTCTTTTTTGGAGGGGCCTTCGACCAAGACGCGGCGATGCTGGCCGACCAAAGACTCGCCGATGGCCTTCACATGGGTGTCCAAGAGGGCTTGCAGGGCCTGCAGCCTTCGAAGCTTGACCTCGTGGGGGGTGTCGTCGTGCAAATTCGCCGCTGGGGTGCCGGGCCGGGGGCTGAAGATGAAGCTAAAGGACGCATCGAAATACAGATCCTCGATCAGGCCCATCATTTTGTTGAAGTCGTCTTCGCTCTCTCCAGGAAAGCCCACAATGAAGTCTGAACTCAACGACAAGTCGGGGCGGATGGCGCGCAACTTCTTGATGGTGCTTTTGTACTCGAGCGCGGTGTAGCCGCGCTTCATCGCCATCAAGATTTTGTCGCTACCGTGCTGCACGGGCAGGTGCAAATGGCTCACGAGCTTGGGCTCTTTGCCATAGGCCTCGATCAAGCGAGGCGTGAACTCATTGGGGTGCGAGGTGGTGAAGCGAATGCGCTCAATGCCGGGGAGTTGAGCGGTGAGTTCGATCAAAAAAGCCAAGTCCGCCATCTCGCTGCCACCGGCTGTCATGGGGGCCATCGGGGCGCGGTAAGCGTTCACGTTTTGACCGAGCAGGGTGATTTCCTTGACCCCTTGGGTGCTGAGTCCCGCAATTTCGGTGAGCACATCGTCCAAGGGCCTGGAGAATTCCTCGCCCCGGGTGTAGGGCACAACACAGTAGCTGCAGTATTTGGAGCAGCCCTCCATGATGCTCACAAAGGCGCTGGCACCTTCTTGTCGGGCAGGCGGTAAATGGTCGAATTTTTCAATCTCGGGAAAAGTGATGTCAATTTGGGGGCGTTTTGTGCGCGCGCCTTCATCGAGCAAGGCGGGCAGGCGGTGCAGTGTTTGCGGGCCAAAGACCACATCGACAAACGGTGCGCGATCAATGATGGCGCCGCCTTCTTGAGAGGCGACACAGCCGCCGACTGCAATTTTGACGCCTTTCTTTTTCAGGTGCTTGACTCGCCCCAAGTCGGAAAACACCTTCTCTTGCGCTTTCTCTCGAACCGAGCAGGTGTTGAACACGATCAAATCGGCTTCATCGACATTGAGGGTTTTTTCATAGCCTTGCGTGCTGTGCAGCACATCGACCATTTTGTCCGAGTCGTACTCGTTCATCTGACAGCCGAAGGTTTTGATGAAGACTTTGGGGTTCATGGCGAAGGGGTGCTCTCAAACGGGTGATGGGGGGCGATGAAGTCGCTTGAACTACACCCTGGAGCCCTGACAAACACACCACGCAGTGGGCCAGGGCAAGGAGAGCGATGGGTCCCCAAGGGCAACCATGTCGCTGGGAGCGACTCGCACTTGGGAATCATTGGCTGTCACGCTCGAGCGGTTCGTGGTGTAGATCCAGAGGCCAGGGGTGAAGAAGATGCTTATTTTAAACCAAGTCAATGGTGGGCGTCCATGTCCCAAGCCGCGGCCCAATTGACGACTTGGCGAGCACCCCTGCGTTCAAACCCGAGACCACAAAACCAGGCCCAGTTCACTCGAGACCTGTTCGCGACTCGGTCAAGGAAATGGGGCACTCACGGCGGCCAGATCCTCGCACCTTGGCCCGTTGGTTGGGGGCTCGCTTTCGGTCGGAACCCTGGCCGTTTGGCCAAAAAAAAGAGCCCACCAAGGGGCTCGATTGGGTGTCGTCACAAGGCTAGACGATCAATTGTTGGAGAGAATTTTTCGCCCATTGAGTTCTTGAACCGGTCTGGCATTGACTTTAAAGGGGAATTTGTTCAACTGGCCCTTGGAGATGTCGCTGCTGGTTTTGAGGATGTAGAAGTTCACGCCCTCGGTGCAAGGCGGTGTGGTGAGCGAGCCCTCATAGGTGTAAAAGGACAAGTCTGAAGGCAGCAGGGTGGCTGGATTGATGATCATCTTCTCCGGCGCCGACTCTTCACCCTCTTTGGCGGGCAAATTGGCCCAGAGCGTTTTGATCAAGGGGTTTTCTTTGCCTTCATTCAAAGGCACGCCCAACACCACAAGTTTGCCCGCTTTGCTTTTGTGCACAAAGTGCACAACCATGGCTGGCGACTTGCCGTTGAATTGCTCTTCACCAGGGCGGTGGAAGTGGAACTGCAGCAAGTCGTAGGGCTCTTTGTTGACAGTGAGCACACTCGTGCCCGCTTCGACATTGACTTGAATGGTGTGGCCATTGTTGATGATTTTGAGGGGTGTTTCTTTGTACCCTGGTGAAATCGTGTCGCGGGTTTTACCCATCTCGCCCGTGATGTTCAAAGGCGACTGTTTTTTACCATTGGCACAAGTGGGGTAATTCTCGCCCCAATGCTCGGGACCTTCTTCGCCTTCATAAGTCCAGTGCACCTTCTTGGCGGCACTTTCTTTGGACTTTTCGTCATCGTCTTGGGCTTTTTTCTCGTTGGGCTTGACCAAGCATTCGGCCATCAGGGTGACTTTTTTACCCGCGCTCAACAATGCGCTTTGGGCCGAACACACCGCTTGCATGCGCGCGCCAAGTTCTGCAATTTCCAGTGACTTTTGGAAGGCCTCAACGGCGGAGGAGTCCTCAAATCCTTTGGTGAGTTGGCGCACCGTCCCCAAGCCCACGAGACGCTCGGCACTCAATGACTTTTGTGCTTTGTAGACCGCTTCCATGTCTTGGAGGACAACGCCGTTGCTGAAGGCTTGTTTGACGATTTCAAACTGCTTGGCGCTGGCTTCCACCTCTTCGAGTTTGGCCTGGGCGTCGTCGAGTTGCTCTTTGGTTTTGTCCAGTGTGTCTTTGGTTTCGTCGAGCTCAGCGCTCACTTCTTCCATGTCCGAGGCAAGGTGTTTTTTGCCTGAGAAGTTCATGTAGGCAAAGGCAATCGATGCCGCCAACAACAAAACGAGCAAGACTTCAAGGGCAATTCGCAGGTACTTTTTCATGGCACAGTTTTCACTAAAAAATTACACCTTCAGGTGTGAGGGATCAAAGGGTTTTAAGACGTTCAGTCGAAGGCACCACACGGGTGAGACGGATGCCGTAACGGTCATTGACCAAGACCACCTCACCTTGGGCGACGACGGTGTCATTGACCAAGAGGTCTAGGGGTTCGCCCGCGATGCGGTCGAGCTCGACGACACTGCCTTGGGTCAAGCGCATGAGGTCTTTGATTTTGATGTTGGCACGACCGACCTCAATGGCCAGCGTCACGGAGATGTTTTGCAGCACATCGGCATTGATGTTCCCGGGATGACTGAGCTTGAAGTCTTGCGAATTGGGCAAGGGCTCAGCGTGGTCAAATTCACTGGGATTCAACAAGGCGTCTGCTGGACCTTCTTCGGAGGTGCTCTCAGGGGTGATGTTATCGGGCATGGTCTGTCTTCCTCTATCAAAGCTGGCCGGGGATGATTTGTTTTTCAACTCTCACCGCAACTTGTGAGCCGCGGGTGCCCACACTCACGCCAAAGGTGGGCACACCTTGGGAGATGAATTGGGCAAGTTCGGGTTTTTTGAAATAAAGCATATCGCCTTCTTTCATGTTTTGCAGGTGACTCAAGGTGGTTTTGAGGTGTCCCATCAGAACTTTCACATCCAAAGTGGCGTCGCCCACTGCAATGGCCATGTCTTCGCGCCAGGCTTTATCGGACTCCTCGTTGCCGTCGCCCGTTTGAACACGGTTCCTGAGCAACTCTCTGAGTGGCTTTAAGGTGGCATAAGGATAGACCAAGTCAATGAAGCCGCGCGCACTGGTGCTGGTCGCATCGGACTCAAAACGGCTCAAGACCACCAAATCGTTTTCGTCAGCGATTTGTGCAAACTGGGGATTGATCTCGGAGGCCACCCGCTCGGTGGTGATTTCCATCACGGGCGCCCATGCTTCGCGAAGGGATTTGAAAAACACATCCAATATGATGTTGATGATGCGCGTCTCGGTCGCGGTGAAGAGCCGCCCAGGGGGCAAATCACCCACGCCTTTGCCAAACCCACCAAAAAAACTGTCGAGAGAGCTAAAAATCACCGACGGGTCAATGATCACCACCGAGTAGCCACGCAAGGGGTTGAGTCGGATGGTGTTGACAGCCAAGGGGGGCTTGATGGTTTTCAAGTACTCCCCAAACTTCATGATTTGAACTTTGTTGGGATTCACGCGCGGGGTGGTGCGCAAGACCTCCAACAAGCCGAGCCTGAACATTCGAATCAAGCGCTCGTTGATCATGTCCACCGACGAGACATTCACCCCCAAGCTGCTGTCCTCGCTTGCCAAGTCGTGCTTGTGCACGCTCACCTGGGTGTTGAACCCGGTGTCCGTTTCAATGGAGCCGTCTTGCACACCTTCGGTCAGTGCAAGCAGCTCCTCAGGCGAGAGCAAATTGGATCGATCAGACATGGTTGCTGGTAATTAAATTTATTGCATCACAAAAGAGGTGAAAAAGACGTCTTCGATACCGCCAAAGTCTTCGTAGTTTTCAAGCAACTCGTTCATGGTGTCTTTGAGCTTGGCTGCCAGGTCTTTTCTGAACTCAGGCTTGGCAATTTCGCTCTCGGTGCTTTGGCGCATCACGTCAAGCATGGCCGAACGCAAAGCGAATTCATGTTTTTTCACATTGTCAAATACGCGGTTGTCGTAATGGGTCATGAGTGCAATTTGTACCACCATCACTTTTTTGGAGCCCGTGATGTTGGTCATGAGCTCTTTTTCAAGTTGCAGGTAATTCTTCTCAAAACGGGTTCCCTCAGGAGCCTCCTTTTTGATTTTAGAGGGTGCCTCGACTTTGGCCTTGCTGGCCGCGGCCTCGAGCTCCTCGAGTTTGTCTTCGGCCTCAAGTTCGGCTTTTTTCTCGAAATAGCCCGAGAAAAAGAGCGTTGCAAATGCCACACCGACCAACAGGACAATGCCTACGATCACGCCAATCAAGATTTTAACAATTGGTTTTTTCTTTTTCGGCTCTGCGGTGTCTTCTGCGTTTTCTTCTGGTGCGGCGGTGGCCATGGTTTAACTCCTAAAAATTTGAGTGGGTTGGACTTGTGCTGAAGCTCAAACGAAGGTATCCAACAAGGCATTGTTGCTGTTGCCCGTGATCGGGGCATCGGCAACAGTGGAAGAAGCTTGAGTCAAGTCATTGACTGAACTTGCATTTTGGCTGTTGTTTGCAAACGGATTGTGACCATCATTGGCGGAGCCTTGTCCCTGCGCACTGGCGCCTCCCCCACTGCCTTGTCCAACGAGGACGCTGGCTTGGTTGAGTCCCAAAACACTCAGATTATCCTTGAGTTGCTGTGAGCCGTGTTGTAGAAGATTTTGTGTCAAAGCGTTATCAGACTGTAACACCGCAGCGAGTTTGCCATCCTTCATTTCAAGAGAAATGTCCACGATCCCCAAAGACGAGGGTTTGAGGGCAAATTTCATCTTCCATTGGCCCTGGCTGATTTGGTCATTCATGCGCTTGGACAGCTCATTGGCCAATTGGTTGGAGAGTTGTTCATAGGTATCGGCCATGTTCAGTGGGTTTTGGCTCGTTGCATTGGCGTTGCTCGCCGTTGGGTTGCCCGAATTGGCAGAGTTACTGCCCCCGTTTTGGGTGCTTTGTCCAGACAGATCCAAGGTGGCGACCACGCCCGGTGTGGAGTCGACACCAGCCGGGTTGGCCGTGGCTCCCAAGCCCACATCAAAGGCCTTGCTGTCTTCGGTGCTGAAGGCGCCTTTGCCATTCAATTGGTTAAACGCGGTTTGCAGTGTTTCGATGGCAGCGCTCGAGAGGTTGGAGCCCGCCATATTGAGCACCGACAACGTGCTGGCTGGGTTGGTGGCATTGCTGGCCATGGCGCCACTCATGCGTGAAGAGGCCATGGTTTGGGCAGAAAAAGCGATCTTGGCCTCGGCCGTGTTGATCCCCGCTTGTTCCATCAAGTCGCTCATGTCGGACAAAGTCGTGATGGCGGGATTGGTGCCAAGCGTTGTGCTGGCGTTGGCTTGCAGCAAACTGCTCGAGCCGTTGCCGCTCAGGGCTGCAGCGATGGGGTTGTTCAAAGCCAACGCTGGGCTTGTCAGAACACTGCCATTTTGGCCAGAGACGGGCAAATGGGACAAGGGATTGAGTGCTGTGCCCAAGCTGTTGCTGGTGAGCATGGCGGCACTGGCGGCGGTTTGAGCCGCAGTGAGGGTGTTGTCATTGGCGCTGGCGCTGGAATTCAAGGTGAGCGTTGCCAGTGAAGCGGCATTGGTGGTGAGGGTGAGCCCAGGCGTGCTGGTCTGGTTGGCCAAGGCGTTGGCCGCACTCGTGACGGTGTTCAAAGCGCCCGCGTTCATGGCGCTCGAGTTGAGCTGCCCGGCTTGAAGTGCCGCGGCATTGAGCATCAAGGCATTGGCGTCGGGTCCAAAGAGTTCGGAGATGGCGCCTTCATCAAAGCCCATCGAGCGAGCAAAATCGGCCAAGCTTTTTTCATTGGGCGCGTCACTGGAGGCGGTGATGATTTGGGCGTTGTTGCCCAATGCCACGGTTTTAAGCGCATTGGTGCCACGGCTGTCCACGCCGCTGAGGTCTGTGCCCAAAGCGCTGTCATTGTTCTGTGCGGAGTCGGGTGAACTCGCCTCGCTTGTCACACTGGCGTTTGCAATTGGCAAAGAACTTGTCGCATTTTGGAGCCGTTGTTGCTCCAATGCCATTGTGGCCAGGGTCAATCGACTTGATGCTGCTGGGTTGGGTTGCTCAGTGTTGGCGCTTGCCAACGGGTCCACGCCATCTGGGGTTGTTGAATCCGCTGTCGAGATCCCACCCAAAGTGCTCGCTGGCTTGGGCGCGTTGGGGTCTTGATCTACGGCTGCGCTGGTTTTGGGGTTGGGCTCACCGCCTGGTCGGCTGGATTGCTCTCGACGCTGCAAATGCTCATGCGCGTTGGTGCTTTGGGCGGTGGCGGCGCTGTTCGTGCTGCTGGTGCTGCTGGCATCTTGGCGGGAGTGATTGTCTTGGGTGCTGGTGTTGTCGTTGGATTGTGAGCGTCGAGCGCTGGGCGCACTGTGCTCGTCGTCAGCGCGAGTTGTGCGCGCTTCATGGGTCTGGCTGCGATTGACGCTGGTGTGCGTTGAAGGTGGTGATGGGGACCTCGACGTCGAGCCCCATGCCGAGGACGTACCCAAAGAGGCGCTATCGGCTCCAAATCCGCTGTTGTGTGCGGGCGCAAAAGCTTGGGGCTGGCTTGAATGCCCCAAGTCACCAAAGGCCGAGGTTCCAGACAGGGCGCTCAAATCGGTGCCACCTAGAAAATTGGCAAACGGCAAACCGCCCAAAGAGCCGGGCGTGCTGTTGAGCATCCCGGTGTTGCCGACCTCGGTGAGGTTGGCGCCGAGCACTGGGGCGCTGAGTGACGTTGTCGGTGGGTTATTTTTGTGGTCTTGGGCAAACGAGGGATGCATCATCCGCTCAAAAAACGCCGAGAACTGTGGCCCTGAAACGGGACTGCTGGGCGTGTTTTGAGCCGCACTAGTTCCACCCAGGAGCGGCGAGTCGCTCAATGCGGTGGTATTGGTGTTCAGTGAATTGATGGGATTCAAACTCATGGTCTTGGTGTAATTGGGTGTACGTCAGTTTGTGTGTTGTCGGCCTTGTCTGGGCACGGAAATGCCAAGACAAGCTGAATAAGCAAAAATCGTGACTGGTTACTCTTTGCCATGGGTCGGGAATCCATAAGAACCTCATTTTTTGCAAGAAATGAACAAGAAAATCCGATTAAAATAGTTCTTTATTACTCCAAATGATCCATCAATATACAATAAGTAGTATTTGTTAGGGGCCATTTATTTTTTTAAAGTCGTTGAGTGTGAAGAGTTGAAGCTTGCCATGAACGCTGAAAAGCAATTTTTCTGCCTGTCCTGTCTTGACCAAGTGGCCAATATTTGCACCCCCGAGGCTTTTTACTGGACCTTGGGGTCCCCGCATCGGTTGGCCATTCCCCCGCCGAACCCGGTGAGGACAACCCCCTGTGGTGTTTAACCCATGAAACAAGGTGCCGGGTTTTGGACTGAGCGCAGAAATTGCTGGGACCCCAAACACCGACCGTCAACGGGCACAACGCTGACACGGTTGGCGTCGCGCTCAACGAGCTGGGGTCCTCCATGCGGCGGCGACGGCGTAACGTCAACGTAACTGGCATATCGATTGCTTAACAGAAAGGACACCTTGAAGAAATTGCGTTTTGTGAAACCTTAAGCATTAAATTTTGAAGCAGAAAAGACCATGACTACCCTCAGCCTGTCAACCATTCGACAGAATTTGAATAAATTTGACTACTCCGGTCTGGGTATTCCTGCGCTGGTGTTGATGATCATGGGCATGTTGGTCTTGCCCTTGCCCCCGCTTTTGCTCGACTTTTTGTTCACTTTCAATATTGTGGCGAGCTTGGTCATCATCATGATTGCCATCAGCACCACCAAGCCGCTCGACTTTTCAGCGTTTCCCTCCGTGTTGCTGTTTGCCACCATGCTTCGCCTGGCCTTGAACGTGGCCTCGACCCGGGTGATTTTGGTTCATGGCAGTGAAGGCCAAGACTCGGCGGGTAAAGTGATTGCAGCCTTTGGTGAGTTCGTCATCAGTGGCAACTATTTGGTGGGATTCATCATTTTCTCGATTTTGATGATCATCAACTTCATTGTGGTGACCAAAGGTGCTGGACGCGTGTCTGAAGTGAACGCGCGTTTTACCTTGGACGCGATGCCGGGTAAACAAATGTCAATTGACGCGGATTTGAATGCGGGTGTGATTGATCAAGCCACGGCCAAGAAAAGACGTGAAGAGTTGTCCCAAGAGTCTGACTTTTTTGGTTCGATGGACGGTGCTTCCAAATTCGTATCGGGCGATGCGGTTGCTGGTCTTTTGATTTTGCTCATCAACGTGATCGGTGG
>CAISQQ010000227.1 GCA_903887655.1 uncultured Burkholderiales bacterium | reverse complement strand
TTTCAAAGAGTCGGAGCGCCTGGTCCCCCAGCAGGCCTATCAGGCGTATTTGCAAACCCATCAGCGCACACAGGTGAGCATGGCATGACGCTCAACATCGAGCTCAAGGCTTACCCATCCGTCTCGACAGCCATGGGTGCGAGTCCATCCGCGTCTAACCCAAACACCCTAGAGGAGGTCAAGCTTGACTGGCGCGAGCGCTTACGCAACCGCATCGACCGCTGGATGGTCTCACCTCAGCTTTACCGGCTGAGTGTGAGCACGTTTTTTACCCGCTGGTACACACAAAAGCGCACCCGAGAAGTCTTTGATTTGATGGCGGGGTTTGTGCACTTTCAAGTGCTGCTCAATTGCTTGCGTCTGGGCGTGTTGGCCCGGGTGCAGCAAAGTCCTTGCAGCTTGGCCGAATTGGCCAACCATGTCGGTTTGCCGGCCAATCGATTGGATCGATTGGTGTGGTCAGCGGTGGCCTTGAAGCTGATGGATCAACGCTCTGGGGCTCGCTACGGCATTGGTCCGCTGGGGGTGTTGGTGGTGAGCTACCCCGGCATTGAAGCCATGGTCGAGCACAACGCCTTGCTGTATGCAGACATGGCCGATACACCCCAGATGCTCAAAAGCCCCGAGGGGGTGGACAACGCGCAAATGCACCACTATTGGCCCTACACCTTTGGCGAGCAGACCAACGAGCGGATCCCGCCTAGCCCAGCGCGCGACATCGACACGAACCACGAGCAAGACGCGGCGAACAAGACCGCGCGTTACTCGCAGTTGATGTCCGTGTCACAAAACTTTGTGATTCAAGAAATCATTGACAACTATGACTTCATGCCCCACCAATGCGTCTTGGACATTGGTTGTGGGCTCGGGCGTTTTGCCAGTACCTTGGCCCAACACCACCCGGGCCTAGCGCTCCTCTTGATGGACTTGCCAGAGGTGGTCAAGCTCACCGAGCGCAGCCACGTGAACACGCATTACATCTCGCGCATGCGTTTCATCCCCGGCAGCTTTAAAACCGATCCCATTCCCAGTGGCGCCGACTTGGTCACCCTCGTTCGAGTGGCCCACGATCACTGCGACGCCGATGTGCTGGCGCTGCTCGCCAAGATCCACGCGGCTCTCGCCCCTGGAGGGCGGCTGCTGTTGGCCGAACCCATGGCCGACGCGCGGGGAGAGCGTCAGGATGCCTATTTCCATTTTTACTTGATGGCCATGGGCGAGGGGCTTTTGAGAACGCCGCAAAAGCTCTCGTCCATGATGCAGCAAGCTGGTTTCTCGCGTGTTGAACTCCTCTCCAACCCCATGCCCACCCACGCCCGAATTTTGATTGCCCACAAAACCTAGTGTTTCCCCTAATGCTCACTTTGATAGTGTCAATTAATATTGACGCATTAAAATGTACAAAAAGAATGACAACATGAATGCACATGCCGTACTTTTTGAAGGCCCCAAAAACATCAAGCTGAGTCCCTTGGACATGGCTGACATGGTGGATGGGGACATCAAAATTGAGGTTGCTTACAGCGGCATCAGCACCGGAACTGAGCGACTGCTGTGGGACGGCAGCATGCCCCCGTTCCCAGGAATGGGCTACCCATTGGTGCCTGGCTACGAGACGGTGGGACGGGTGGTCAAAAACCATTCAAACCACGCTTTCAAAGACGGTGAATTTGTATTTGTCCCCGGAGCGTATTCCTTTAAAAATGTTCGCAACTTGTTTGGGGGCTCGGGCTCACAACTGGTGGTGCCTGCCGAGCGCGTGGTGCGGGTGGCCGATGAGCACGCCAAAAATGCCACCCTCCTGGCGCTGGCCGCGACCGTCTACCACAGCGTCTCCAAGGGAGGCGCCATCAATCCCGCACAACCCCCCGATTTGATTGTGGGCCACGGCATCATGGGCCGCTTGTTGGCGCGCATGACGGTGGCAGCAGGCATGAAGCCCCCCACCGTGTGGGAGATCAATCCTGCCCGCGCCACTGGTGCACAGGGCTACACCGTGATGGACCCCAGAGAAGACACCAAGAAAGACTACAAAGCCATTTACGACGTGAGCGGGGACTCGTCCTTGCTCAATCAACTCATTGGCCACCTAGCGCCTGGTGGAGAGGTGGTGTTGGCTGGCTTTTACACCCAAGATCTGTCCTTTGCGTTTGCACCGGCTTTCATGAAAGAGCCCCAAATTCGGGTGTCTGCTCAGTGGAAGAAATGCGACTTGGATGCGGTCAGTGAGCTCATGAACACCGGACGCTTGTCCTTTGACGGATTGATCACCCACGACAGTGCGCCAGCCCAGGCGCAGTCTGCTTATGAAACCGCATTTTGCGATCCCCATTGCCTCAAAATGATTCTTGACTGGAGAAACTGATGACAACCACACCCAACGCAAGCGCATCCAAAGTCCCAGAGCAGACCATCCAGTTCACCCAACGCTTGCGCGAAGAAGCCCATCACGAACCCGATCAAGTGCACTCGGGCGAGGTGACCAAAGAGACCCAAATCATTGCCATCTATGGCAAAGGGGGCATTGGCAAGAGTTTTACCCTGGCCAACTTGAGTTACATGATGGCGCAACAAGGTAAAAAAGTCTTGCTCATTGGGTGTGACCCCAAAAGCGACACCACCTCTTTGCTCTTTGGTGGCAAAGCCTGTCCGACCATCATTGAGACGTCTTCTAAAAAGAAACTCGCGGGTGAGGCGGTGAGCATTGGTGACGTCTGCTTCAAGCGCGATGGTGTGTTTGCCATGGAGCTCGGCGGCCCAGAGGTGGGTCGCGGCTGCGGTGGACGCGGCATCATCCACGGTTTTGAGACCTTGGAGAAGCTGGGCTTTCATGAATGGGGTTTTGACTATGTGTTGCTGGACTTCTTGGGCGACGTGGTCTGCGGCGGTTTTGGTTTGCCCATTGCCCGTGACATGTGCCAAAAGGTGATCGTTGTCGCCTCCAATGATTTGCAGTCTCTCTATGTGGCCAACAATGTGTGCTCAGCCGTTGAGTACTTCAGAAAACTCGGTGGCAACGTGGGCGTGGCTGGCGTGGTCATCAACAAAGACGATGGCACAGGGGAAGCTGCTCAATTTGCCGAGCGTGTGGGCATTCCCGTGCTGGCGGCCATTCCCGCCAATGAAGACATTCGCAGAAAGAGCGCGAGCTACGAGATCATCGGCCGCCCCGAGAGTCAATGGGGCCCCTTGTTTGCTGACCTGGCGCAAAACGTCGCTGAAGCACCACCCCAGCGCCCCAAGCCCCTGAGCCAAGACGAACTCTTGTCGCTCTTTAGCGCCGACACCGTGGGTCGCAATGTGGTGCTGCAGCCAGCCACCGAAGTGGACATGCGCGGAGCGAGTGTGCTCACCAAGCCCACCCTTGAAGTGATCTACGACGAGGCTTGAGACGCGAACCCTGACAACGCCTCTAAAAAGCCACTTTAACGCTGCCTTCACGCCAATCCACCCTCAGCCTACAAGACCTCCAAGCCGCCATGGACATCAAGACCATTCCGATCAAAGCTGTGCAAGACGCCGTACCTGAAGGCGGGGCGTGTCACGCCCCGCAGGAATCGTTGATATCGGCGGCAAAAGCGGCCGGCAAGAGCGACATTCTGCAGCGCTACGCCCTGGATTACCCCAAAGGCCCCCACGATCAACCCCAGAGCATGTGCCCCGCATTTGGCTCTTTGCGGGTGGGTTTGCGCATGAGTCGCACGGCCACCATCTTGTCGGGCTCGGCGTGCTGTGTCTACGGACTCACCTTCACCTCGCATTTTTATGGCGCTCGCCGCAGTGTGGGCTACGTGCCCTTCAACTCGGAGACCTTGGTGACGGGCAAGCTCTTTGAAGACATCCGTGAAGCCGTTCACTTGCAGGCCAACCCTGAGCACTACGACGCCATCGTGATCATCAATTTGTGCGTGCCCACCGCAAGCGGTGTGCCGCTGCAGCTGCTGCCCAAAGAGATCAACGGCGTGCGCATCATTGGCATCGACGTGCCAGGTTTTGGTGTGCCCACCCACGCCGAGGCCAAAGACGTGCTCGCTGGCGCCATGCTCAAGTATGCAAGACAAGAGGTCATGAGTGGACCCGTCCCGGCGCCCAAGCGTGGACGGCAAGCCTTGCCCACGGTGACCTTGCTCGGTGAGATGTTCCCTGCCGACCCCATGGGGATTGCGCAATTGATTGAACCGATGGGCTTGGCCGTGGGCGCGAGTGTCCCCACCCGCGAATGGAGAGAGCTCTATGCGGCGTTGGACGGCAGCGTGGTGGCGGCGATCCATCCGTTTTACACCGCCTGTGTTCGCGAGTTCGAAGCCGCCCAGCGCCCCATCGTGGGCTCGGCCCCGGTGGGCGTGGAGGGCACACACGATTGGTTGCAGCACATCGGTCAAAGTGTCGGTGTCTCTCAAGACAAAATTGATGCCGCCAGAAACAAGTCACTGAGCGCCATCCGTGGGGTGTTGGCCGCCAAACCCATCCACGGGCGCATCACCTTGAGCGGTTATGAGGGGTCGGAATTGATTGTGGGTCGGCTCTTGGTGGAGTGCGGCGCAGACTTGCGATACGTCGGCTCGGCATGTCCGGCAACACCTTGGAATGCCAGCGATGCTGAGTGGCTCAAGAGTAAGGGTGTGAAGGTTCAGTTCAGGGCCTCCCTTGAGCAAGACCTCGACGCGGTGAAAGAGTTTGAACCGAACTTGGCCGTGGGCACGACACCGGTGGTGCAGTATGCCAAAGAGGCCTGTATCCCATCGCTTTACTTCACCAATTTGATTTCTGCACGCCCCTTGATGGGCGTGGCGGGAGCGGGCTCCTTGATTGAAGTGGTCAATGCCGCCATGAGCAACCAACACCGCTTCCACCAAATGAAAGATTTCTTTGGCTCGGTGGGCCAGGGGGACTCTTCGGGTGTGTGGTCTGATAAACCCAAAGAGCATCCCGAGTTCAGGGCTGAAAACCGCCGCCAGATGGAGAAAAAAAACAAACAGCGCAAAGCGCAGG
>CAISQQ010000226.1 GCA_903887655.1 uncultured Burkholderiales bacterium | reverse complement strand
ATGGTGCCGTTCTTTTCGTACCGATTCACCACAATGCGAACTTTACTGTCGGCGTATCCCAGAGCCCTGAATTTGGCGACTAGCCGCTTGGCGTCACGCACAAAGGGCAGCAGGTTTTCCATGACCAAATACACCACATCACTCATGTCCAGTGCTTTGAGGGTCAACGGGTCCAGTACGCGGTCTAGGTCGAGCACGACACGTTCGTAATTGACGCCCACCAAATTCAACAAACGTTCCAGTTGTTCAGCACTGATGGCATAGCTGGCCTCAGGGTCTTCAGGTGCTGACAGCATGTCGTAATTGGGGCCAATGTGCAGCATGCTGTTGCTCAGCAGTTTGGCATCCAGGCGGTCGATTTGGCGAGTCAGCTCGGTGATGTCAGATTGCTTGGGGCCAGGTGACACATAGTAAGCCGCGTCACCGCACTGCAGGTCCAGGTCTAAGAAGGCTGTTTTTTTACCCAAGTCTTTGGCCAAAATGTCTGCGAAATTGGTGGCCAAAAAGGTGGCGCCCCCCCCCCCTTTGCATGACATGAAAGCGATGGTTTGGGCCCGCAGCTCAGACTTCTGCGGAGAGAATTTTTGACGCAATGTACAGCGTCGCAACGCCGCGGTGAGATCTGCCGCACTGGGCGGACACAGCAACACCTCACGAACTCCGGCTTGCATGGCCGCCACCAAGGTGGCAGATTCTCGCGTCTGACTCAACATCAACACCACCACATGGGGGTTGCTGGCGATCAGACTTTCCAATGCGGCAATGTCTTGGGCTTGATATTCGCCGGTGCAGTCAACGATCAGTACGTCCGAGGTCAGTTCTTCCAGCATGGCTGACAAAGGCACATCGCTTTTGCGCTGCTTGGCTTGTGCCAATTCATAGCCTTCTGCCTCGACAACGCTACGCAGCAAGTCGAGTTGCGAGGCCGACCATGAAATCAAATTAGCGTTCATTGACAAAACTTTCATACCGTGAGGCTCAAGGCGCCGTCCCAGAGCCACTGCCAACGCCGATATTGAAGACATTGGCAGGGGGAGGGATCACATCAAACGATTTTTGATAGCGGTCGATGGCCGATTTGGCCGATTGCCCGTCGCTGGTGAAGGTGAACTGTGGGGGGGGGGGCGGCCGCGGGTTGGCGGTTTGTCGTTGCACCGCATCTCGAACCGATGAACCAAAGTGTTGGTCAATGGCCGATGGGTCATGGCTGCAGGCCGACAGTGCCAGGCAGGCACAGAAGCAGAACACGGAGTTCGTGCGCATGGTGATCTCTTTCATGGTTGTTGGGCCTTCACTGAGGCCGCGCCTTCCATCATTCCCTTTAACTGCAGTTCGCTGCGTGAAGGCTCAATGAATCGGTCGGTCGGCAATGGCAAGGTGTTGGCACTTGACTTGGCCAAATGTGGTGTCACCACAAACACCAACTCGGTTCGCTCCGCTTGAAACGCACTGCTGCGAAACAAGGCCCCCAGCACCGGAATTTCGCTAAGGATTGGAAATGCCTTGACCGCTTCAGTGACGTTGTTCTTGATGAGTCCACCAATTGCAAAACTCTCGCCATCGCGCAGTTGAACTGTGGTGGACGCACGGCGCGTAGTGATGGACGGCAGCACACTGACTTGGCCTGTTGCTGTGGTCACGCTGGTGCCCACTTGAGACAACTCGGAAACTTCAGGCGTGACACGCAAATTGATCAGCCCGTCTTCCAGCACGGTGGGGGTGAACTTGAGGCCGACCCCAAATTCACGCTCCTCAAGAACAATGGTGGTCCCACCGGAGGCGCCTGCTTGTGGCACGGGGATGAAGATTTTCCCGCCTGCCAGAAACGAGCCTTCTTGTCCGCTGATGGCCGTGATGGTCGGTTCGGCCAAAATTTTGACCAGTCCTTTTTTGATCTCCGCATCAAGCTTGATCGATGTGTTGCCATTGCTGGCAGATGCCGTCCCGGCGCCGCTGCCGAGCAACGAGGATAACAAGCTGTACGTGGCTGAGCCGTTGGTGCGCAAGCCGTTGACGCCAAAGCCCAGTTCATCCAGCAGTGTTTTAGACACTTCAGCCACTTTGACTTCCAGCATCACTTGCTGCGAGCCTTCAAGGTGCAACAGATTGATGACCTTCTTGCCGCTGTTGAACACCTCAGCCAGTGACATCAAGCGCTGTAACCGGACCGGGTCGCTGACGGTGCCACTCATCACCAAGGTGTCGCCCAGGGCATGCACCTGTACATTTTTTTCTGATGGTACCAACTCGCGCATGCTGGAGCGCAAGGCTTGCACATCCACACCGACTGACACATCCATCATGGAGGTGGGACCGCCCTTGGTCCACACCATCACATTGGTCGCGCCCACTTTTTTGCCTAGCACATAGATTTCGCGTGGATTGATCAGTATCACATCGGCCACGTCGGGGTTGCCCACCGACAAGCGCACAGCATTGACAGACAGGTTCACCACGGCCGACTTGCCGGAAGACAGCTGCATTCGCGGCATGGTTTCTACCGCCCAGGTGGTGCTGTTGAGTGACAGGGCGCACACCAAGCAGCCAAGTACCATGCTTTTGAGAGAAAGGGCTTGCATGTTCATTCCAAACTTTTGACAGAGCCGCGAATGATTTCTGGCTGATTGACTATGCGTGTCACGCTCACGTGCGGCACAGCAGGCGTGATGGCCTGTGTTGCCAAAGGGGTGACAAGCAGTGGGGCTATAGGTTTGAACAGATCGTCCATGCTGGCCCCTGTGGTGGTCACACGGCCCGTGTCCACTTGGGATCGCAGCACCAGAGAGAGCGATCCCACGCTGCGCGCCAAGTCAATTTGTTCGGCTTGCACGGGCGTGACTTCGAGGGTCACGGCATTGACCAGGCGCGGTTTGGTTTCGCTGGTGGACGCATCTTGAGCCAATGCCAGTACCAAGATGCGTTCCAGCACTATTTTGGAAATGACTTTGCCAGTTTTGTCGGCGGCGTTCACCATCACGTCGACGTAGTTTCCCGGCAGGGCAAAACCCGCCACGCCCACAATTTCATTGATTTTGACGGTGACGGCCCGGCTGCCGTCGTGCAGCAGCGCTGACAAGCCTCCTTTTTCGCCCAGCGGGGCCAGCTTGGCGGCAAGCACCGGCTCGCCGCGCATGATGGCGGTGTTGATGACGCGTTGGAAGAGTTGCTTGGGGTCTGCCACAGGGTCTTTCAATGTCCCAGTGGCTGGCCAGTCCGTCACCTCCAGCATGCCTTCACGCAGCTGGGTGCCAAAGGGCAGATCGCGCGAGGCCACCACCACGTGGGTGCTGGCCACATCGGTGCGTTGTGCAATCCAGTGCAGCGCGACCGCGACTGCACCGATGCCTATGGCGATTGACAACACGATGAGAATGAGGGGTCTGATTTTTCGCACACAGTGCCTTTAATTTTTCAAGTACTCATGTACCAAGGTACCCAGTGCAATGGCGATGGCGTAGGGCAAGCGATGCGGACCGACCACCATCACCCATTGGCGCGGACGCCCTCCGCTGGTAACTTGCAGGACAAAGCCAATCAAGCCTTCATGCATTTGCTGCCACATCCGACCCAACTGACGATGGTGCAATGCCATCAGCAAAGCCAAAACCCCACCCGCTAAACCCGTGAGCAAAGCCACAGCCAGGACATCTGGGTAGCCCACGAATGAGCCCGCCGCACCCAGCAACTTGACATCTCCCGCGCCTAGGATGCGCAGGAGGTACAGCGGCAAAAAAACAGCCAAACCAACGACGCATCCATAGATTGAAGATGTCCATCCCACACCCCCTTCAAGGGTTGATGTCAACAGACCTAAGGCCATGCCCAACAACACCAAAGGGTTCGGGATTCGGTGTGTCTTGACATCCCACCAAATAGCCGTCAAGAGCACGCCAGCACAGGCGCTAGACCACATGCGAAGAGGTGTGATCTATCAAGTTGTTGGACAAGTCGCACCACGGGGTTTCGCCAGGCAGTCAGCCACCATTTGGAAAATGGTTTTCAAGTTGGTGCCGATGGTGGTGACCGCCACGATGATGACCACCGCAATCAAGCCCGCCAATAAGCCGTATTCAATGGCGGTGGCACCTTGTTCGTTGGATAAGAAGCTGCGAATGCCGTGGACGATCTTGTTCATGGGAACCTTTCTGAGTTACGTGCGAAGGTGCACTGCTGATGGGTTGAATTTAGGCGCTTAGCCATCGGTCCGCTTATCGCAACGTCCGTGATTTGTTCAAGGTGTCGTGCCCATGACACGCAATATGCTTATGTGAAGCACCGCACAGAGGCGATTGCCTAAATCTGCCACATTGACCCCTGAAGGAGACGGTATGGTTGATTTTTTCGCGGTCTCAGAAGGCCACTATGGACGGCTGGAGGTGGTCGAGCACCACCATGATTTGGTGGTCCATGCGCACCCCTACACGCACTTTTCGTTTT
>CAISQQ010000225.1 GCA_903887655.1 uncultured Burkholderiales bacterium | reverse complement strand
TTACAGGGTATTTTGGTCGATCTGGTCGAACTGGCCGATCAATTCAAGGTAAGCATCTTCAAGTGTGAGCGCTTGGACACTGATAGCGCTCACCTCGGGACCATCCAGTGCGCTCGCTGCTTCGGACAACGTAATTGATTGGTCAAGCAAAAAACTCAATTCTCCAGCGCTTTGTAGACCTCTCCAACCCAAACGCAGTGCATGCGAGCGGGTCGACTGGTGATCACTCGACTGGACTTTGACAACAGTTTGGCCTTGGAGCCGCGAGAGAAGTTCTGAAACACTGCCAAGTGCAGCAACACGCCCGTGGGACATCAATGCAACGCGGTCGCACAACTGCTCGGCTTCTGAGAGTTGGTGAGTGGTGAGCAAAATGCTGGTGCCACTTTTGCGCAAGTTTTCAATCAAACGCCACAACTCTATCTTTGCCGCCACATCCACCGCAGCAGTTGGCTCGTCCAGGATGAGAAGCTGCGGCTGGTGAACGATCGAGACGGCCAAATGCAAGCGCTGCTGCCAACCGCCCGAGAGACGCCCAACGCGCGTCTTGGCATGAGCCGCCAGCCCAAACAAGTTCATCAACTCTTCAATTCGCGCACGACGCTCAATGGTCGACAAACCATAAAGACGTGCAAAGAAGTCCAGGTTTTCCTCAGGCAACAAGTCAGGATACAGGGCACGGTCTTGTGAACACACACCCATGATTGTTCGCGCCTTCACACCCAGTTTTGCGATGGGTTGACCCATGAGTTCTATGGCAGCGGCCTTGGCGGGCAGCAATTGGCTCACAATATTGAGCACAGTGGATTTGCCGCAGCCATTGGGCCCAAGAAGACCCACAATCTCGCCTTGTCTCACGTCAAGATTAAAATCCTTGAGCACTTGTTGTTGACCAAATCTTTTTTCCAGTCCAATGATATTCAAGACACTCGTCATTCTTGATGCTCCAGCCTCAACATCTGACGATAAGACACCACGCCAAGCACCATGGACGCCGCACAAAATAAGACGAGAAAAATCAGCTCAACACGCAACTCAGACACACCAAGGCCGTAAGCGGCGACGCCCTTGAAAGCTTGGTTCATGTGCAGCATGGGATCAAACTGAGCGAGCTGCTGCATTGCTCGGGGCATGATTTCAAGTGGAAAAAAAGTCCCCCCTAGCACCAGCAAGGGCACACCAATCGCGGACAAAGCGACCACCACCTCCTCACTTCTTTTGGCAAACCACACCCCCAAGAAAAAACCCATCCCGACATAGGCAACTACCGACAAGATCAAGATGACTGCACCCAGCCAGAGGCTGCCGTGGTATCTCGCACCGATCAACCAAGCCATCGGGCACAACATGAGCACTTGGAGCAGCGCCAACTGCATCTGTGCCAACACCACACCTAGGAAATAAGCAACTGGATGCATGGGAGACACGAGAAGCCGGCGCAGTGTTCGTCTCTCGCGCTCTGCAGCGATGATGGCGACCGTTCCGCCTAAGCAGCTAAAAAATAAGGCCGCGCCCATCAGTATGCCGGCCGCGGCAGCGTCAAGTCCCGCCCTCATGCTGTCATTGTGGGCGTAGACCAAGCCAAAGAGCAGCATCATCGCAGCGGGAAAGACCGCCCAAAAAATAAGACCTCGCACTTGTCGCCATTGCTCCAGCAGCAATCGATGTGTCACGGCCAAGGTTTGTGCCCATATCAATTGAAGAGAGACTTCAAACATTGAATCTAGAGG
>CAISQQ010000224.1 GCA_903887655.1 uncultured Burkholderiales bacterium | reverse complement strand
CAACGAAGCTGCCGGGGGAAGCTCGCAGCGGGGATGAATTTGACAGGGCGGCATTAGCCTATTCAACCTGCCAGTTTCGAACTGGCCAGTCGGTTGAGGCTGATGCCTTGTTCCGCGGCCTGCAAGGCAAGCAGGCGGTGGAGTTCGGGCGGGATGCGCACTCGGAATTCTCCGCTGTAGTGCTTTTCCGCCAGCGGTTGCGGCAAGATATCGAGGGCACCTACCGCCTTGATACTCCAACGTTTTCTCGCCGCAAGGTCATCGACGATTTCGCTGATGACTCCAATCAAGGTCGCGACTTCTTCTGGGCTGCGCTTGAAATTATCGGTGGAGAGCATCCAGAGCGTGACAACCTCTACCTGCGTCTCTTCGCACCAACCTAAGAGATCGGCAATCTTCGCTGCGCCACGTTTATGTCCGTAAGGGTCGGTGGAATCAGGATTTTGTTTAGCCCAGCGACGGTTGCCATCGAGGGTAACACCGATATGGCGAGGGGTTTTGGAGAAGTCTGAAATCAACGATTTTGCCACACGGGTTTGCGTTTTTCCAAGCGCGCTTTGATGCCTTCTTTTCGGTCTTCGCTCAGATAAGGGTTAACCCCTGGGTCTTGGCGCAGGGCCTCATGCACGGGAAGGTTCAAACCTTTCATGGCGACGGCTTTGACACGGCGAACAGAAATGGGCGCATTCGCTGCAATGGCTTGAGCCAGCTTCAACGCCGTTGGCAAGACTTCTTGGGGCTCAACCATCCGATTGAGTAAGCCCAGTTGGAATGCTTCGGCCCCATCGATGTATTCTCCCGTCATGAGCATCTCCAGCGCTTTGGTCACAGGGATCAAGCGCGGTAAAACGACCGAGCCAAAGTTCGCTCCCATGCCGATCTTGGCCTCGGGCAGTCCAAAGAGGGCTTTGTCGTGGGAGACGCGCAAGTCACACGCCAGGGCCAATTCAAATCCCCCCGCCACCGCACTGCCATTCATGGCGGCAATCGTGGGTTTGGGGGTTTCCAAAAGCACTTCAAAGATATTTCTCTCCAGCCTGTTCATGGGGGAGCGAAATTGGATTCCTTGGTCATCGCTTTCGCGCATTTCTTTGAGATCTGCGCCAGCGCAAAACGCCGAGTCGCCTGAGCCCGTGAGAATGATCACCCTCACCGTGTCATCTTCTTGGGCAAGCAAGAGCTCGCTCAGGATCCTGTGTTTCAAGGAGTCCGAGAGGGCATTGCGCCGCTCGGGGCGATTGAGGGTCAAGATTTTGATGTGGCCGTCGCTCGTGACGAGCAATTCTTCGTTGTTTTGAGACGTTGATGCAGAGCTGGGGTTTGACATGGTGTGTTTCGCTGGTGGGGTGGCTTCATGAAGAGCCTATGGTACAAGAAGGGAGCGCTTCCAAGGACATGGTATTCACTGAAGGCTCAGCCCAAGACCGAGCCCGAGGCTGAAACCTTGAGCGCGACACGCCACGGCGGCGTGGGGCCTGCAGCGTGAAAAACCCTCGGGTGTATGAACGATCAATCGTAAAATATGCAGGCTCAAGCGGACCTTTCTAAAATTTAAACCACGGGGAAAACCATGACCATCCAACTGTTTGCCTTTGACACACCCAACGGTCGAAAGATCTCTGTGGCTTTGGAGGAGATGGGTTTGGCCTATGACGTCCATGTGGTCAACATCACCCAAAAAGAGCAATTCAATCCAGACTTCTTGGCCATCAGTCCCAACAACAAGATCCCCGCCATCATCGACTCCAATGGGCCGGAGAACAAGCCTGTCTCCGTCTTTGAGTCGGGCGCCATTTTGATTTATTTGGCTGAAAAAACAGGCCAATTCCTACCCCAGCACTCCAGCGACCGGGTTGCCGTGCTGGAGTGGCTCATGTTTCAAGTGGGTGGTTTCGGTCCTGCGCCTGGACAGGTTCACCATTTTTTGACCCTCGACCATGAAGAAGATCGTCGCTACGGCTTGAACCGGTTCATGACCGAGACCCAGCGTCTGTACAAGGTCAT
>CAISQQ010000223.1 GCA_903887655.1 uncultured Burkholderiales bacterium | reverse complement strand
GAAAGCCCAAGTGCAGCGTTCCTTTGAGTGAATGCGGGTTGTCCTCATAGACAAAAGAATAGAGTTTGTGAAAACCCATGGCTTTGAAGAAAAATTGAAACAAAATCAGCATCGATGCGGTGGCCAAACCGATCGGGGCCTGGGGCAAGACGCCCAGCAACACCTCGGCACTTTTGTGTTGAAAAGAGATATTGGTCAAACTCAATAACCCAAAGGCTTGACCCGAGCGGTCTCGCACAATCCAATGCAATTGATTGACCTCGGTGAGGATGGCGATGTACTCTTGGTTCAAGGTCATGCTGAGCAAGGAAGTGTCGGCCGTTAAATCCTTGGCATGCCGATGAAACTCGTAGACGAAGTCTTTGTGCGTCCAAAGCTCAGCCAAAAAAGCGGCATCCTCTTTTTTTCGGCGGGTCAATTGACAAATGCCAGCACGGATATCGGACCACAAGATGGGTTGATGGGCCCAGACATAATCGGCTGACAACACCTGCGAGCGAGCTCTTTCAAGAACAAGATCGGCAGCGGCTTGGAATTGGTACTGCGAGCGCAAGCGCTGCGAGAGCTGAAAGATGCTGTCGGACTCGCTCATGCTGGCTTAAAACGCCGTTTTATAGAGCAAGCCATTGGCTTGAAGTCCGGTCAAATTGATTTGGGTCGACACCGCAAAACCACCTGAATCTGCCGCATTGATCGCCAAGGTGAGAATTTGCTCTCGGCTAGAGGTCCCGTTGGTCAAATTGGTGATGAAGATGGCTTCAGTCAAAGGATCGGGCAAGGCCCCCACCACATTTTTATAGACAAAGTCGACCCAGGACTTGTTGCTGGCCGCCGTGTTGGTGTTGGCCATGCCCAGTTGATTCTCGATCAAGCCGTTTTGCTCAATGAGTTTGGCAATTTGGGCATTGCTTTGACCTTGGTCAACCAAGGAAACGGCCGCCGAAAAATACGTGCTCACCAAGCCACTGCCAAAGGCGGTCCCAATCACCATGGCGGCATTGAAGGCGTTTTGTCCAGGCTGAAAATCCGTGGCCAGCACCGTGGCGTCCGAGAACTTGATGCGTTGAATGCCATTCAAGGTTTCATTGCCCAGGCTGCCCACCTTGTCTTTGAGCGTGACCGTGCCCGGCGCCACGACAACGGAGAAGTTGGCATAAGGCTCGCTCAACACCACCGTGTTGAGCCCCGAGACCCCATTGATGATCTGATTGGGCAGCGCCGTGTAGGTCGAACCCGAGGTGAGGGTCACCGTGGTCGGTGCAATGGTGTAGCCCCCCACGATTTTGGACAACAAGACTGCATCCGCTGTTTGTTGTGCAGGCGTGATCGAGAGCACGCTGCTGTCGGTCAAGGTGATGGCTGAAATCTTGTTGACGTTGGCATTGAGAAAGGGCAAATTCGCCACAAAGTTGGCATCGGTATCGCGAACGGCCACCGAACTCACGAGCGGCTGAATGAGCGTGCTGCTCACTGCCGAGACAGCAACCGCAGTGACGTTCAATGCATAGGTACCGCTGATCAGTGCCAAGGCGCTCGCGTCGCTCTTGAGTTGTGCTGCTGTGAGACTGATCAAGCTGGGGGCATCGGTTTGAACCAGCGCGGTGATCTTGCCCGCCAAAGACGCGATGTTGTCCAAATTGGTGGAGATGTTGGCGCCCGTGTCGCTCAAACTCACCGAGGTGACCTTGCTGTTTTGAGCCACCGCGCTCAGGCTCGCCACGGGCACCGCTGACAAGGTCAAACTGTAGGTGTTGCCTATGAGCGCCAACACCCCTGCATCGTTGGTGTATTGGGCAAAAGTGAGGGGCAAATTGGACGACGATGTGGTGAGGTTGATGGTTTTGAGCTTGGAGAGGTTTTGCGCCAAGGTGTCGATGGCCGCGGCCACATTGAGATTGGTGTCGGCGATGGTGTAAGAAGCCGGCGCAATCGAGGCGAGGTTACTCGTGAAGGTGAGCACGGCGCCTTGCGTACTCGGTGTGGAAGGCGTGGAGCTGCCCACTGTGAAGCTCCCGCCCGACAAGGTGAGCACGGTCGCGCCGTTGCCAGAACCGCCAAAACTCAGGTACTTCACCGCTGCGTCAATGGTGGTGACCCCCAAAGCGCCCGTGTTGTCCGCCACCGAATAGCCCGAGAATGCACCGTTTTTTCCGGCATAAAGGGGGGTGACTTTGAAGTTGGTGTAAGGCGAGACAAAGGCCACCGTGGTCGTGCCTTTGCCGCCGTAGATGGTGTCATTGGCGCCACCAAAAATCACATCATTGCCGCTGCCGGCCGTGATCGTGGCGTTGGCAATGGGGTCAATGGCCAGCACATTGGCATCGTTGGCCAAGGTGATGGACACGGCATTGAGGTTTTGTACCGTCACCGACGTTTGGCCAGCGCTGAAGGTCAGGTACTGAACTGTCGACGCCACAGAAAACGTCCCTGTCGAGCCCACATTGTCTTTGACGCTCAAGCCCGAGAACGTATTGCTTTTGCCCGAGTACACGGGGGTGATCAAATAATTGCTGTAGGCCGAGGCAAATGCATTGGTCCCCGTTGGCGTGGGCGTTGGTGTGGGGGTGGGAGTGGAGCCGCTCACGGTGAACGTCCCCCCGCCATTGAGGGTGAGCAAGGTCGCACCATTGCCCACACCGCCAAAACTCAAAAATTTGACGGCGGTATCGATGGTCGTGACCCCCATGCCGCTTGATTTGTTGCTGTCGGTGATGGTGAAGCCCGAAAACGCACCGTTTTTTCCACCGTAAAGGGGGGTGACTTTGAAGTTGCTGTAAGCCGCGGCAAAGGCCACGGTGGTGCTGCCTTTGCCCCCGTAGATGGTGTCATTGGCACCGCCAAAAATAATGTCCGATCCGCCCCCAGCGGTGATGGTGGCATTGGCCACGGGGTCCACCGCAATCACATTGGCGTCGCTTGAGAGCGTGACCGCATTCGAGGTCAAATTCTGCACCGTGTAGCTGCTGGCCCCCGAGCCTGAGCCAAAGCTCAAATACTGCACATTGGCGTTGATGGTTTGCGTGCCCGTTCCCCCCACTTTGTCTTGTAGGGACAAGCCCACCGGGGTCGTCCCGTTCAAAACAGGCGTGATGGCGTAATTGCTAAAGGGACCCGCCAATGCAGTGGTATTGGCCGCAGTGACAAATTGAGTGGTGTCGGTCATAAGGGCTCAGTGTTAAAGCGAAGGTGTGCATCCATCAAGCGTGCAACCCATCTTATCAGATACAAGCGTTTGGGGGGTCTCTTTCAAGTCGACATGGATCAACTCAAAGGCAATCAGAGTACTCAATTTTGAGCCCAATGCAAGCACTTATAAGCCCATGTCGGTGCACAACAACCGTAATTCAGCGTAACTCTTGATCGGGCAGACCTGGAGACGTTGTTTTTTGGGCCTGGAGTAGCGGTTTGCCAAGAGAGGATCAGGGGTTGCAGTCACCGTCATGCCCATCTGATACAGTGCCACTCAAGGGCGACTTGGCTTCATCTCTAGGAACCCCACCACCGGCGTTCAACCCAACTCACCACACCCCCCATGAAAACAGTTCAACTCGGCACTTCAGCGCTCCACGTCT
>CAISQQ010000222.1 GCA_903887655.1 uncultured Burkholderiales bacterium | reverse complement strand
TGGAGAGCCTTCAAAGGCGGGGTGGAGGAGTTGAACAACCTCCGATTGGGTCTTTAAAAAAGCAGCCACTGCGCGAGCACTTTGGTCTTGATGGACGTAGCGAAGAGACATGCTTTGGAGACCCTTCAAGATCGCCGCCACATCATGGGCGGCGACCCCAGTGCCCATGCGCATGTGACTGAGCTTAATTTGCAATGCCAGCACATCGTCCCTTGTGACAATGCTGCCCATGAGCACGTCGCCCCCGCCGCTTGGGTATTTGGTGAGGGCGTGAACACTCACATCCACACCGCAATCAAAGGGGTTGAAGGCCAAACCCGCACCCCAGGTGTTGTCCAAGGCGCTCAGCACACCATGGGCTTGGCACAAAGCCGTCAAGGCCCTCAAATCGGGGAACTCCATGGTGACCGAGCCCGCCGCTTCCAACCACACCAAGCGCGTGCGCGCGTTGAGCTTGGATTTCAAACTGAGGGGGTCCAGTGGGTTGTAGATTTGATGGGTGATGCCAAATTGCGCCAACTCGCCCTTGGCCAGTGCCAAGCTCGGTCCATAGGCGTTATTGGGCAGCAAGACCTCGTCGCCTTGAGACAAGAGTGCAAAGTTGACATGGGCAATGGCCGACAGGCCACTGGGGGTCAAGGTGCAATGCAAGCCCCCTTCAAGACTGGCCAGCCGCGACTCCAGGGTGAACGAGCTCGGTGTGCCATGCAAGCCATAGGTGTATCCATCGCGCTCGCGCCAATTGCGCTCTCGCAGCGCCTTCAGGCTGGGAAAAATGACCGTGGAAGCCTGATAAATCGGCATCTGGGGTGCCAAAAATCCCTCGGGCGCCTGGTAGGGATGATGGATCAAGTCGGTGGGGGTGGATGGGGTCGTCATGGCGAGGTCCTCTTGATGAATGAAATCGCAGGCCTAAAAGCCTGGGTCTCCTAAAACGCAACGCCTCGAGCCTCGAGCAAGTCCAACCAACCCCGACCAGCCCACCGAGGCCTCAACTCACTACACTTTCCATTTGTCGAGCAGCTGAAGAGGTCTCATGCTGTCGTAGCCTTCAAAGGGCTGGTGAATCCAGGGGTTGGTGGGTAAAAATTCAACCGAGTAATCACACTCAAACGTGGAGACTCCTTTGGTCCAAATCACCGCTGAGCGCAGCTCGGTGATGGGCGCGTATTGGGTCTTGAGCAACTTGACCACCTCTTGCAACGTGTGTCCCGTGTCGGCCAAGTCGTCGACCAGCAGAACCCGACCGGCAATTTCACCCTGGGGTGTGGTGATGTAGCGGGCAATGTCCAAATGGCCCTGCACCATGCCGGCACCGGCTCGGTAAGAGGAGGTGGACATGATGGCCAAGGGTTTGTCAAAAATGCGCGACAAAATATCCCCCGGACGCATGCCGCCCCTGGCCAGGCACAAAATGTTGTCAAACTCCCAACCCGATTGATGGATCTTGATGGCGAGTTTTTCAATCAGATTGTGGTATTCGTCATAAGACACATACAGGTGTTTGCCGTCTTCGGTGAGCATGATTAGGGGTCCTTTGAAGGGGGGTGATCAAGAAAAAAAAGCACCATTCCAATACCACCTTGGGCTCACGCCTCAAAGGGCTGGTGGAGCACCATGGTGTGGTCACGGTCGGGACTGGTGGAGACCATGTGAATGGGCACACCACAAATTTGCTCAATGCGTTTCAAATAGTGGCGCGCCTCAGGCGGCAAGTCCTCCCAGCGGGTCACTCCAGCCGTGGGTCGACTCCAGCCCGGCAATGTTTCATAAACCGCTTGGCATTGGGCTATTTTGTCGGCCCCCATGGGAAAGAGATCCACCACCTCACCATGGCTCAAATAGTGGGTGCACAATTGAATCTCAGGCAGTCCATCGAGCACATCGAGCTTGGTGATGCACAGCCCACTCAGGCCGTTGACTTGGGCGCTGCGCTTTAAGAGCGCCGCATCAAACCAACCACAGCGCCTGGAGCGTCCCGTGGTCACCCCCTTCTCCGCGCCAACGGTTGCCATGTGGTGGCCCGGTGTGCCAGGCGCTTCCCAATCGAGCTCAGTGGGGAAAGGACCGCCGCCCACGCGGGTGCAATAGGCCTTGGTGATCCCCAAGACATAGTGAAGAAGACCGGGCCCCACACCCGAGCCCGCAGCAGCGTTGCCGGCCACACAGTTGCTCGAGGTCACATAAGGGTAGGTGCCGTGGTCGACATCGAGCAAGGTCCCTTGGGCGCCTTCGAACAAGATGTTGCCCCCGGCTTGGTGCAGTTCATTGAGTTCGCGAGACACATCGGCCACCATGGGTGCGATGATTTGAGCATAGTCCATCGCCTCTTGGAAGACGCTCTCCACATCCACCGCCGGAGCATTCAAAACGGTGGTCAAGATGTGGTTGTGCAG
>CAISQQ010000221.1 GCA_903887655.1 uncultured Burkholderiales bacterium | reverse complement strand
CACCAATGGGGTAGAGAAGATGCGCATGACCGGTGTGAGCGCTTCTCCCAGTCGGCAACAGTTGTTGTTCACGTTGGTGGACAAATCATTGAGCGCATTGTTGATGTTGCCATGAAAGATGGTGTAGCCGTCGGCAGCGGAGCGAACCACTTCGCGCGCACCAATCGTGCTGTTGCCACCAGGTTTGTTGTCAATAAAGACTTGCTGGCCAAAACCCTCGTTGAGGGCGGGCAAAATGTCCCGAACAGCCGTGTCCACCGCGCTGCCCGGTCCTGCGGGCTCGACGATGCGGATGGGTTTGCTGGGGTAGTTTTGCGCTTGGGCAGTCCATGAGCCGATGGTCAATAAAGCCATCAAACCCCAGTCAAGCCAGGAGTGAGTTGTGAGTTTCATGAGGATTTTGAGGTGACAAAGAAATGGGGCAGCCGGTCAACGAATTGCTCGGCCCCACACGCGGTGGAGACCTGCGCAAGCAGCATCAGGCTAAACCCTAGGATTATGGGTGATATGGCCTGCCATTGACCAGAGGGTTAGTCCTAGCCTGGTGGCTGGTGCTGCGACTAGGCGCTCGCCTTGCCCAGTCTTGCAATCGGTGCAGGGCAGACGCAGTCCGTGATGTTGAGGGAAAAAAGGAATTGACTTTTGAGCGTGGTATTTTCTAATGAGGACTTTCAATCAGGGGTGGTCTTTAAGATGATGACAGTTCAAACTCACTTGGCGCGCTTTATTCAAGTGTTCATGACGTTTTGTGTTTGTTGGCTCATGACTGCGAGCTTGTATGCTCAAAGCAAGCCCGTGGATCAAAACATCGTTGACGAGTTGGTGGCGGCCAATAAAATTTTGGCAGCCGAAGGTATTTTGGATGGTTGGGGACATGTGAGTGTTCGCAACCCCAATGACCCCACGCACTATTTTTTGGCCCGCAATTTGGCGGCTGAGTTGGTCACGGCCAAAGACATCATGGAGTTCACTCTCGACAATGTGCCGGTGGCCAGCAAGGGGCAAGATTTGTACACCGAGAGGTTCATTCACGGTGAGATTTACAAAACCCGTCCCGATGTGAATGCGGTGGTTCATACCCACGCGCCGCCACTCATTCCCTTTACGGTGACTCAAGTGCCGATGAAGCCCTTGTATCACCGCGCGGCGTTTGTCGCTCAAGGCATTCCGGTTTTTGATATCGAGGACACCTTTGGCATGACCGACATGCTCATTCGAAACGGCCAGCATGGCCACGCATTGGCCATCACCTTGGCCGACAAACCGGCCGCGCTCATGCGAGGTCATGGCGCCACCGTGGTGGGTCCTTCATTGCCCAGGTTGGTGGGCAGAGCCGTGTTTTTGGTGAAAAACGCCACCTTGCAGCAACAAGCCTTGGCTTTGGGTGGACCCATCAAATATTTGCATGCCGAGGAAGCCAAGTTGATTGAGGCCAGAGAAGGCTATGGACTGGGTCGCCAATGGGCGGCGTGGAAGCTCAAAGTGGGCATCGCTTCACCCCAACCTTGAGAGGAGCAGCGGGCGTGGCCTCGCCTGCTGCATCCCATCACCTGAGAGCTGAGCGCTGGTCTCACACCGTGTTTGCGCTGTCTTAGGTGCGTTTGAGCAGCGCCAAGATTTCGCCCACCATGCCTTTTCTGAATGCGAGCACGCACAGGACAAAGATGGCGCCAATGATCACATTGACCCAGGAGCCCACTTTGTCAGCCAGTGAGTTTTGAAGGGTCACGACGACCGCAGAGCCCACCACCGGCCCGAGCAGAGTGCCGGCACCACCGAGCATGGTCATCAAGATCACTTCACCCGAGGTGGACTGCACCACATCGCTCAAGGTGGCAAAGCTCAAGACCAAGCATTTGAGTGAACCGGCAAAGCCCGCCAGGGTGGCCGACATCACAAACACGATCAATTTGTGGGTGTTGACGTAGTAGCCCAAGGACGCCGCTCGGGTTTCGTTTTCTCGGATGGCCTTGAGCACCTGCCCAAAGGGAGACTCAACGATTCGAGCAATGGCTAAAAAGACAGCGCACAAGCAAACGAGGACCACATAGTACATGGTGATGTCTGCTGTCAAGTCCAGTCCCATGAGGCTGCCTCTGGGCACGCCTTGAAGTCCGTTTTCACCGCCCGTGAAGCTCGCTTGTAAGCACACAAAATACACAATTTGCGCCAAGGCCATCGTGATCATGGCAAAGTAAATGCCAGATCGTCTGATCGCAATAAAGCCAAAGACCACCCCCAAGAGGCTGGAGGCCAACACCCCGCCCACAATCGACACCAGGGTAGACAATCCTGGGCTGGTGATGAGCCAGGCCGTCACATACGAGGACAAGCCAAAAAATGCCGCATGCCCAAACGAGAGCATTCCCCCAAAGCCCAAGAGCAGATTAAAGGCGCAGGCAAAAATGGCAAAACAGTACAAGGTCATCAAAAAGACGGTGTACACGCCCAGCCACGGTGCAATGAGCCCCATCACCAACAGGCCCAAGTAAAGAAGTTGACGCTGGCGGGATGGATCCATGGTCTTAACCTTTCCCAAAAAGCCCATTGGGCCGCCAGCACAGCACAATGGCCATGATCACAAAGACCACGATATTGGAAGCTTCTGGGTAGAGCACCTTGGTGAAGCCTTCGATGATGCCCAACAACAAACCGCTCAAGATCGCGCCCATGATGGAGCCCATCCCACCAATCACCACAACAGCAAACACGACGATCACCAAGGACGACCCCATCAAAGGGGAGACTTGGATGATGGGCGCTGACAGCACGCCAGCAAAGGCCGCGAGCGCCACACCCCCCGCGTAGGTCAAGGAGACCATCAAGGGCACGTTGATGCCAAAGGCTTGAACGAGTTGGGGGTTCTCTGTGGCCGCTCTGAGGGTGGAGCCCAGCCTGGTTCGCTCGATGACAAACCAGGTGATCCCACAAACGGTGAGACTCGCCACAATCACCCAAACGCGGTAAATGGGCAAAATCATGAAGCCCACATTGAGAGCGCCTTGCAGCAACTCGGGCACAGGATAGGTTTGACCCGATGAGCCAAACCCTTCGCGGATAAAGCCCTCGGCCATCAACGACAGTCCAAAGGTGAGCAGCAAGCCATACAAGGGGTCGACCTGATAGAGCCGTTTGAGCATCGTGCGCTCGAGCACCACGCCCAACAGTCCCACGATCAAGGGTGACAGCACCAAGGCGCCCCAATAACCAATTCCCAAGTAGCTCAACAACGCCCAGGTGCCATAGGCGCCGAGCATGTAAAACGCCCCATGGGCAAAGTTCACCACCCCCAAAAGGCCAAAGATCACCGCCAAGCCAAGACTGAGCATGGCATAAAAGCAGCCATTGACCAGTCCCAGCATCAATTGACCCAGGATCACAGGAACAGGGAATCCAAACAACTCAGTCATGTTGGCAGTGGGGCTGGGTCAGGGGCGGCGAGATCGCGCAGCAAAGGATTACTTCTTGGTCACCAAAGGACAAGTGGAGTCAGACAAGGGGCCAAACGCCTCTTCGCCTGGCATGGTCTTGACCAGTTTGTAGTAGTCCCAGGGGTATTGAGAGTCCTGGGGTTTTTTGACTTGCATCACATACATGTCGTGGATCATGACACCATCGGCGCGGATGTAGCCGCCTTTGACGAACATGTCGTTGATTTTGAGTTTGTGCAGTGCTTCCATGACTTTGTCAGCATCGGTGGTTTTGGCCGCCTTCACCGCATTCAAGTAAGCCAAGGTGGCCGAGTAATAAGCCGCCTGGTTCATGGTGGGCTCTTTTCTCATCTTCTCAAAATAGCGTTTCCCAAACGCGCGCGTGTCCGGGTTCAAATCCCAGTACCAACCGGTGGTGAGGTACAAGCCTTGTGCAGTTTGCAGCCCCAAGCTGTGGATGTCACTGATGAAGGCCAACAAAGCGGCGGGCTTCATGGTCTTGGTGATGCCGAACTCATTGGCCGCTTTCAAGGAGTTGGTGAAATCGTTGCCGGCGTTGGACAGTCCCAGGACTTGGGCTTTGGATCCTTGGGCTTGCAGGAGAAAGGAGGAGAAGTCCGAAGCCGACAAGGGCACACGCACCGAGCCAATGGATTTACCGCCATTGGCGTTCACCACTTTGGTGGCCGCGTCTTGGAGTTGGGTGCCAAAGGCATAGTCGGCGGTCAAGAAGAACCAAGACTTGCCGCCTTCTTTCGTGATCACCGACGCGGTGCCATTGGCCAGCGACGTGGTGTCGTAGGAATAGTGAACCGTGTAGGCGTTACAGTCTTGGTTGGTGAGGGAGGCGCCGGCCGCACCGATTGCGATGAAGGGGACTTTTTTCTCGCCCGCCACTTTGGCCATGGCCAAGCTCACGCCCGTGTTGGAGCCGCCCAGGAGCATGTTGAGCTCATTTTTGTCGGCCCACTCCCTGAACTTGGACGATCCCACATCGGGCTTATTTTGATGATCGGCACTGAGGAAAACGATTTTTTTGCCCAACACCGTGGGACCAAAATCGCTGATGGCCATCTTGACGGCTTCAATACCGCCTTG
>CAISQQ010000220.1 GCA_903887655.1 uncultured Burkholderiales bacterium | reverse complement strand
GTTTGAGCGCCATCGAACACATTGATAAAGGCCGGGGCCAAGTCAAACAAATATTCTTTGTTGCCCATGGTGTCTTCACGCAGAAATTTTTCGGTGAAAAATTGATCGATCGGGGGCGACTGGGCAACACTGCCCAAGAGTCGAGCGCGTTCAACAAAAGCCAATTTGCTGGCCCAATAACCGCCAAAGCTCACACCCGAGACAATGATGCGTTGGGTGTCGACTTGGGGCTGCTTGGCCAAGTAATCGAGCGCGGCAGAAAACATGCGCTCGGCGGTCAAATTCACTTTGACCGGGGCCTGGCCCGTGCCAGGGCTGTCCACGGCGAGGAAACCCACCCCGTGGGAGAGAATCTCACCATAGCTGTCGGCCACCGTTTCTTTGCGGCTGTCGAGCCCACTGATGGCCAAGATCATGGGTATCTTGCCTGGGGCATTTTTGGGCATGCGCAAATAGCCGGTGAACGTCTTGCCTTCGAACGGAATTTGAACCACTTGCAAAGGCGGATCGAGCGTGCGAGCATACTGGGCATAAGCGCTCAGCGCATTGGCATAGGCTTTTTTCTTGCCCTCAGCATTGGGAACTGGCCACTGCGCCATGTAAAACAGTCGCCAAGCCCTCTTGTAGAGCAGTGCGGCTTTGCCTGGGTCTGTGCTTTGCTGAGCCTCTTGGACGTAAGACTCGGCGACTTGACTCCAGCCTGCCGCCCAATCATCCCCAGCTCGCGTCTTGATCAACGTCAGCGCCTTCTCCACGTCCTTGGGGTCAAGCCCGCCCATGGGGTAGCCGCCACGGTTCGCCCGTGCTTGGGCCTCCGCTTTGATTTCATCGATATTGCGCTCAGGCACTTGAGCCAACGACGTCCCAAGTAGGCTCAGTGCCATCACCATCAGCCCCAGAGCTTTGAGGCGGTGCAAAGATCGTTTCAATGAATGAAGGCCATCTATCATGCGTGTCCCCTGGTGATTCGAATTGAAAACCATTATGGCAAAAAAACCTGACTTTCAGGGTTCATGAGGCCGTCGCGAGTGCAAACTCAGCTCAGGTTTACCCTTAAAAGGCAAGCGTTGCAGGCGAGAAATCGAATCGAGCGGGGCCTCTTCACCAAGAGTCGTCCAGTTGAGACAAGGCCAGTTGCGCAATGCTTTGCGCGTCCACACCGAAATAGCGGCGCAGCTCGCTACGGGTATCACTGCGACCAAAACCATCGGTTCCCAGTGTTGCGTAGGTCCGCCCAGGCGGGATGTGCGCTCGGAGCCGCTCAGGAACGGCGCGGACATAATCGCTGGCAGCGACGATGGGCCCCTTGGACAAAGCGAGCTGTGCAGCGAGGAATGAGTCGTCATTCGCCAAGGCTTCACGGTCGAGCTCACTCCAGCTCGTGACGCTGAACACATCGGCCTCAACTCCTTTTTCTTTGAGCTGCTCTTTGGCCTTCAAGACTTCAAGTGTGATCGCACCCGAGCCCATGAGGGTAACGCGTTTTTTGGACGCTTTTTTGGCAGGGCTTAACAAATAACAACCGCTCAACACCTCTTGGGCTTTGAGCAAATCAATGCTCGGATGAGCGTAGGACTCATTCATCAGCGTGATGTAGTAAAACACATCGTGCTGCTCGACCATCATCTCCTGCATACCATGGGCCACAATCATGGCCAGCTCACCCGCAAAGGCCGGGTCGTAGGACTTGCAGTTGGGGATGGTGGCCGAGATCAGGTGGCTCGATCCGTCTTGGTGCTGGAGGCCCTCCCCTGACAGAGTGGTTCGCCCAGATGTTGCACCCAGCAAAAATCCACGCGAGCGCTGATCAGCCGCGGCCCAAATCGCATCGCCAACCCGTTGAAAACCGAACATGGAGTAATAAATATAAAACGGCAGCATGGCCAAGCCATGCACGCTGTAACTCGTGGCAGCCGCTGTCCAGCTCGAGATGGCGCCGGCTTCGCTGATGCCCTCCTCCAAAATCTGTCCATTCAAAGCCTCTCGGTAGCTCAGCACCGAGCCAATGTCCTCAGGCTCATAGCATTGGCCCACACTGGAATAAATACCCACTTGTTTGAACAAATTGGCCATGCCAAAGGTCCTGGCCTCGTCGGCCACAATGGGCACGATGCGAGGGCCCAAGCGAGTGTCTTTCAATAAATTGCCCAGCATGCGCACAAACGCCATCGTGGTGGACATCTCTTTGCCGTTGGCCTCGAGGGCAAACTCAGCGTATTGGCTCATGGGGGGGACTTGGACCACGTCGCACTGTGTGAAGCGAGCGGGTAAGTAACCACCCAAGCGCGCACGTTGCTCATGCAAATACCGCATCTCCGCGCTGTCGGCCTGCGGGCGGATGAACGCCAAATTGATGGCCTCTTGATCACTCAAGGGCAGATTGAATCGATTGCGAAATTCCACCAGTGTTTGCTCATCAAATTTCTTTTGACTGTGGGTGGTCATTCGGCCCTGACCGATTTGTCCCATACCAAAACCCTTTTTGGTGTGAGCGAGCACCACGGTGGGTTGTCCAACATGCTCAAGAGCAGCGCGATAGGCTGCGTGGATTTTGACCAAATCGTGCCCACCGCGTTTTAAGCGATCAATTTGTTCATCGCTCATGCCTTGGGCCAAATGGCGAAGCACATCGTTTTGACCAAAGAAGTTATCCCGATTGAAGCGCCCGTCCTTGGCCGCAAAGGTTTGCATCTGCCCGTCAACGGTATTGGACAAGGTTTTGATCAGCACCCCGGTTTTGTCCCTCGCAAAGAGTCCATCCCAATCACTGCCCCAGACCAGTTTGATCACATGCCAGCCCGCCCCGGTGAAGAGTTTTTCCAGCTCATCCATGATGCGACCATTGCCCCGAACAGGACCGTCCAAGCGCTGCAAATTGCAGTTCACCACCCAGACCAAGTTGTCGAGTTTTTCTCTTGAAGCCAAGGTCAAGGCACTCATGCTCTCGGGCTCATCCATCTCCCCGTCACCAAAGACGCCCCAAACTTTCCTTTGGCCGCAGTCAAGCAGTTGGCGATGCGTGAGATAGCGCATGAAGCGCGCGTGGTAGATCGAACTGATGGGACCAATTCCCATCGATCCTGTAGGGAACTGCCAAAAGTCAGGCATGAGCCAAGGATGGGGATAACTGCTGAGTCCTTTGGCACCCGCTGAGGTCGCTGTAATTTCTTGACGGTAGTGGGCCAAATCCATCTCGGTGAGCCGCCCTTCCAAAAAGGCTCTGGCATAGACACCCGGCGCGGAGTGAGGCTGAAAAAACACCAGGTCTTCCAGCTGATCAGCCGAGCGGGCTTTAAAAAAATGATTGAATCCCACCTCAAACAAATCGGCCGCACTGGCATAACTGGCAATATGCCCACCGAGTTCCCCATAGGCCCCATTGGCGCGCACCACCATGGCCAAGGCGTTCCAACGCATCAAAGAGGCCAAGCGCTCCTCCACCGCCAAGTCGCCTGGAAAAATCCCCTGATCTTCAACCTTGATGGTGTTGACATGGGGCGTCAAGGCATCCTTGAAACTCGCTGCTGTACCGAGCCCCAGTCGCTCGGTGTGCTCGAGCAAGGCATTGATCAAGAACTGTCCCCGCAACGCCCCATGGCAGTTGATCGTTTGCTCCAGCGCGTGCAACCACTCGGACGTTTCCAGTGGATCGAGATCATCTTGGATGCTGGAGGCTTTGGGTGGCAGATTATTCATTTCAACTCCCAATCAAGGCGTTCATTGAGGATAACTCACGCCAGCACTATAGCCATGAAACACTGGCATTTGATTTTCATTTAAGCCACAAAATTCATAGATTACAGAATAAAATATGGAATATGTAAATTTATAAAGCATTTAATACCGATGGATGCCAGAGATCTTAAAATTCTGCATGAACTGCAACAAGACGCCTCTTTGAGCAATGTGGAGCTCGCCAAGCGAGTTCACCTCTCGCCCTCGCCTTGCCTGTCCAGGGTCAAGGCCCTTGAAAAAAGCGGCGTGATCAAACAATACGTTGCATTGCTGGACCCACAAGCCCTGGGGCTGGGCTTGAGTGTCTTCATCTCCATCAGCCTGAAAGAACAAACCAAACAAGCGCTCAGTGACTTTGAGCAAAGCATTTGGCAGCACTCCGAAGTCATGGAATGCTATTTGATGACGGGAGACTGCGACTACTTGATCCGAGTGGCGGTCAAGGATATCGCGGCTTTGGAAAAGTTTATTTTGGAGTCACTCACCCCCATTCCAGGGATTGAGAAAATACGCTCGAGCTTTACCCTCAAACAAGTGAAGTACAAAACTGCCCTGCCCTTGATGGATTGAAGCGAATCAACGCTCGCGCCCTTTAACAACAGCAAGAATAGCCTCGGCTTGGGGTTGGCCTGTCCATGAAATGAACTCGGGCCCCACATTCATGGGGCCGACTGACTCACAGTTGACTTGATGTTGAATCATGGTTGAATCACGGTTGAATCACAGTTGAATCAAGCCGAAAGTGAAACTCGAAACACCGCCCATCAGCCAGCAATCTCGGCATGGGGTATTGATGCAAAACAGGGATTGCTTTGAATTCCATTGAAAGCCAATGGATTCACGGACAAGCGTTGTGTGTTTGAGAAACCCAAATGCTTTTCATGTCAGTTGATCAAAGTCAATGGGTCGCGATCAGCAACGATCAAGAATCCAGACTTCTCAACACGAAAGACATGGCATGAAAAACATCCTCAACAAAAAACTCGCATTGCTTCCTTGCGTCGCATTGAGCCTCTTCACAGCCTCATCTTGGAGTGAGACAGTCGATCAAGCTTGGCTGGTGAGAGCGCGCGCGGTTGAATTGAACTGGGCCAATCAACAAAACAATGGACTTGACGCGACCCAAGTCACGGCCCAAAAAACAGCGATTCCAGAAGTTGATATCTCTTACTTCCTACAAAAGAATATCGCTCTTGAATTGTCGCTCACTTATCCACAAACTGTGAACATCGATGTCGCGGGTAATGGAGCGGGTCAATTGAAAGCACTACCCCCTTCGCTCGTCTTGCAGTACCACTTCAGCGATACGGGAGCCCTCAAGCCTTACCTCGGACTCGGCGTCAACTACACGCGATTGAGCAATGTGAATATTCTCAATGGTGCAGCTAGCGTGAACTCCAATAGCACTGGCGCAGTCGCTCAAGCCGGCTTTGATTACATGGTTGACAAGAACTGGGGAGTGAACTTCGACATCAAATACATTCAAATGAAAACCGATGTTGCTGTGGGGACCAAGAACATCGGACAACTGGGTTTGAACCCAACATCGTACGCTTTGGGTGCGACCTATCGCTTCTAATCCCCAGTGAGATACGCAGCGACATCGAGTTCAAACCGAGAGCTTTACTTTGGAATTTTTAAGAATTTCCAAACCTTGTGATCCACATCGGCGATCAAGACGGTCGCTGGTAGGCTCGAGTCGCCCGTGTCTCGCATTGAGTACTTGAATACACCACTGAAGGTTTTGAGCTTGGCAAATTCATTTTTAATGATTTCTCTGGCCTTCTTGGGATCGGTTTTGCCGTCAATGCCGTTTCTCTTCATGATGTCGGCATAAAGCATGATGGCGTCGTAGCCCATGGCCCAATTCGAAACATTGGGGGGCACGCCCAGGCTGGGATCGGCTTTGGCCAAAATTCTTTTCACAATGGTGCTGTACAACGCGGGGTCACTGTAACCCTCGGGGGAAGCATCGTTGGTTGAAAAACCAATCACGTGCCAGTTGCGACCCAACTCACCCACCATATTGATAAAGGGCCCCGCCCAAAGGATGGAGGTATTGAGCACGGGCACTTTCACGCCTTGCGTGTTCATGTCCTTGGCCAAGAGCATGGCTTGGGGTGGAAAGGCAGCAGAAAATATCGCATCGGGGTTTTCACCTTTGATTTGAATAACGGCTGCGGACAAGTCTGTGGCTTTCGATGAAAACTCAACAGTATCGAGCACTTCCAGGCCCAACTGCTTGGCCAAGACGGCATAGGCATCCGCGCTCGCCTTGCTGGAGGCCTCTCGAACGTCGGCCACGATGACCACTTTCTTGACCTTGGGATAAGCTTTCAAAAAATCTTTGACGCCATCGGGCATCAGTGTGTCGTCTGCGGGATGCAAACGAAGAGTCCAAGGCTTGACCGTGATGCCAGGCTTGGTTGCATTGACTGCGATGGCGGGCATATTGATCTGATTGGCCAGTGCACTCACTGTTTCCCACTGCGTGCCGGTCAAGGGTCCCACGACACCAAAAAATCCATCACCTTCGAATTTTCTAAATAGCGTGACACTTTGTGCCGGATCGCCCTGCGCATCCCCGACGTCCAATTGCAACAAACTGCCATTGACGCCGCCCTTGGCGTTGAGGTCTTCAATGGCCAGACGCAAATGCATTTCTTGAATTTTTCCGTAGCCTGCAAATGGGCCCGATAGCGCCGTGATCGCACCCAATTTAATGGGGGGTTTGGCTTGAGAAAAAGCAGCACCGGCGCCCATGGCCAAAGCCGTGGCCACAAGGATACTGCGGATAAAAACCCTTTTTTGATTGGTCATTGTTGTCTCCTGTAAAAGTGAAATGGTCAACTTCGGTCGTCTTTGGCTTTAAAACTCTCTCCAAAATAGCTCTCGATGACCAAGGGGTTTTGCGCCACCTCCAAGGCCGATCCTTCTAGGATGAATTCACCATGGGCCATCACCAATGCACGATCAGACACGCTGAGCGCGCGCTTTGCATTTTGCTCCACCAGCACGATGGTGAGTCCTTGCTCTTTCATCCGTTTGATCACTTTGAACACTTCTGACGTGTATTTCGGTGACAATCCCATGGAGGGTTCGTCAAGCAACAAGAGTCGAGGTTGATCAATCAATGCACGCCCAATGGCCAACATTTGCTGCTCGCCACCGGACAACAACCCAGCCATTTGCTCGGCGCGTTCCTTCAATCGAGGGAAAATCTCAAACACACGGGCCACCGACTCTTCAAAGCCCAGTTCACGCGGCTCAATATCCCAAGCCAATTTCAAGTTATCCATCACTTTGAGGCTTTGTAGAGTACCGCGTCCCTCAGGAATGTGCAACAACCCGTTGCGGGTCAATACATGGGTGGGTGTTTTGGCGATATCCCAATCCAAGAAATGGGCCTGCCCTGATGAGATGGGCAGCACCCCAGAGAGCGCTCGCATGAGACTGGTTTTACCAGAACCATTGGCACCGATAATGGCCAAAGTCTCGCCTTGACGAACCTCAAAACTCAAGCGTTTCAAGGCCTTGATGGGTCCGTAGCTTGCAAAAATATTCTGCACACGAAGAACTGAGGGGCTCGACATACTCAATTCACCTCATCCTCTTCGTCACCCAAATAGGCACTCAAGACCTCGGGGTGACTCAAG
>CAISQQ010000219.1 GCA_903887655.1 uncultured Burkholderiales bacterium | reverse complement strand
GTTTTGCAGGTATTTTGGCGCTGGTGGGTTTGACTTGCAAAATGATCAACACCCCCCAACGTGGCTTGGTGGCGGTGCTGGCGAGCATCGCGGCATGCCTGACGGTCGCTTGGCCTTTGAAGCTCAATATTCTTTTTGCCATGGTGGTGAGCGTGGCCATGTGCCTGATCCTCGAGCGCTGGACCTCGCAAGACAGCCCGCGCCGGCCCAAGGGCCCAACGCCCCAGGACCACCGATCATGATGGAGAGCGGGTTCAGTTTTCAATGGGACAACGGCTGGGCCATCCTCGGTCTGAGCGTCATCACTGTGGTGAGCCGAGGGTTTTTTATGCTCTCAGACCAAGCGTGGAAACTGCCCCACTGGTTGGAGAGGTCTCTCGAATACGCACCCATCGCCGCCTTGCTCGCCGTCATTGCCCCGGAGGTTTTTACCCTCCATGGCGAGTGGATCCACACCTGGCTTGATGCGCGCTGGATGGCCTGTCTGGCCGGCGTGCTCTACTTCGTGCTCCTGCGCGAGCGCAACCCCTCTTTGCTGGGGGTCATCGTCGTTGGAATGGCGGTTTATTTGCCTTTGCACATCTGGGCCGGGGCCTGATGGCCAAGCGGATGGCACACCCCCCCGTGGGTATAGGGAGGGCTGGCCTCACCGGCTAAAATTGGCGGGATTCATGTCTCATAACCCCCTGAGCGCCAAAGCTTTCGCGGTTCGTAACCCCTTGTTCACTTTTCAGATTAAACACCCCCATGGAATTCATTGCCTTTGCCGATCTTTGCCAACAAGACCGCGTGCGCGAGCAGCGCGTGCTCATCCGTGCAGACCTCAATGTCCCCCAAGACGAGAATGGCCACATCACCGAAGACACGCGCATCCAAGCCTCCATCCCCTGCATTGAGATGGCCTTGAAGGCGGGTGCTGCGGTCATGGTCACCAGCCACTTGGGGCGGCCCCAAGAGGGCCAGTGGACGCACAAAGACTCACTCGCCCCAGTCGCTGAGCGACTGGGCGCTTTGCTGGGACGCGAAGTGCCCTTGATCCAAGACTGGGTTGGCGGCGTGCGCGTACAACCCGGCGAGGTGGTGATGCTGGAGAACTGTCGCTTCAATGTCGGCGAAAAAGCCAACGACCCGCATTTGTCGCAGCAGATGGCCGCCTTGTGCGATGTCTTTGTCCACGACGCCTTTGGCACGGCTCACCGCGCTGAGGCCAGCACCTACGGCGTGGCCCTGTTGGCCAAAGTGGCCTGCGCGGGTCCGTTGTTGAGCGCTGAGATTGTTGCCATCACCAAAGCCTTGGCCACGCCGAAACGCCCCTTGGTGGCCATCGTGGGGGGCTCGAAGGTCTCCACCAAGCTGTCGATATTGCTCTCTTTGGCCAGCAAAGTGGATCACCTCATCGTGGGCGGCGGCATTGCCAACACCTTCATGCTCGCCAGTGGATTGCCGATTGGCAAGAGTCTGTGCGAGCCCGATCAAGTCGAGCAAGCCCAAGCGGTGATGGCGCTCATGAAAAGCCGAGGTGCGCAAGTGCCCATCCCCATCGACGTGGTGGTGGCCAAGTCCTTCAGCGCTCAAGCGCCTGCCACCATCAAACTCGCCCAAGACGTGCAAGCCGACGATCTGATTTTGGATGTGGGCCCACAAACGTCGGCCGCCCTGGTCAACGAAGTGGCCAAGGCTGGCACCATCGTGTGGAATGGACCCATCGGGGTGTTTGAGTTTGATGCCTTTGCCAACGGCACCGAGTCTTTGGCCCGGGCCATCGCCGCCTCGAGCGCCTTCAGCCTGGCTGGGGGCGGAGAAACCTTGGCCGCCATCGCCAAATACCATTTGTCCCAAGACATCGACTACATCTCCACCGGTGGGGGTGCATTTTTAGAAGTGCTCGAGGGCAAATCCCTGCCCGCCTTTGAGGTGCTCAAAGCGCGCGCACATCCCTAGACACGCACGCCCAGGCTGGCCAGGATCTTGGGGGGTTTGGCTTTTGGCTTTTGGCTTTTGGCTTTTGAAAACCCCAAAAAAAAGCCATCTGTGGATGGCTTTTTTTCAAGGTCTGTCAAAAACTGCAGCAGCGAGACAAGTGGGTGTCAGCCGTCCCCAATGGCCCTCAACTCCCTTGGGGCAAGGGCGCAGGCGTTGATGTGGCTTGACCTTGGTAGTCGGTCCAGCAGCGCAGCGTGAAGTCATAAAGCTTACAGCAGCGAGCCGTCTCAAAGTACCAACTCCAGGAAAACGGCTGCACAATGATGCGTTGGGGCAGCATGGTTTCGAGCTTGTTTTGGGCTTGTTTCAATTTGTACAAGGGAATGCTCATGTCCACATGGTGGGCGGTGTGCTCCATGATGTGGTGCATCAACGTCCCCATTTTGAAAGGGAAGGTCAGGTGCACGGTGGTCGACACAAAGGGTTGCGCCTTGGACCAAGCGGCACGGTCATCGTGCCAAGACACTCTCACATGGGTGTGGTGGACATAGACCACAAAGCCAATCATGGCACACCAAAATAAGAAGGGGATCAGCACACTAAAGCACCAAATGAGGGCGATCGACTGCTGCGTTTGCACCGCCGCAGTGGCCGTGACACCCAGCCAAATCAGCCCAAAAATAGACACCAGCACATTGTCTTGGATGAAAATTGGGCGACGCGTGGGCATGTTGGTTTTGTTGGGGAAAAACATTTTGTTCCACCAAATCTCAATCATGTAGTAAAGACCTGGAGCCCAACCACTGCGGTAGATGCGGTCCATCAAGCGCTCTATGGCGCCCATGGATTGGTACTCGGTCTGGGTCAAGGGGGCCCAAACAAAATCAAAACCCTTCAAGTTGGTATAGCCATGGTGCACCACATTGTGCCCAATGTCCCACAGGCTAAACGGGGTGAGAGAAGGCAAAAATGCAATCCGACCCAACCATTTGTTCAAGGTGCGGTGGGGGGTGAGACTTTGATGACAAGCATCATGACCGATGATGAAGAGTCGACCGATCCAAAACCCGCACACCACGGCACACAGCAGTTTGAGCCACAAAGACTCGAAGATCACGGTGCCTGCCATCAACGCCGCCCAAATGCACAAATCGACCGCCAAGAGCACCAACGCCAAGGCCGTGTTCCTGTCAGCCAACGGGATGAGCCACTCACGAATGATTTTTCGGTGGGGCATGGGTTGCTCAATGGCAATGGGAATTTCAGGTGTATTCATCGAAAGCGTATCAAAGGGGACAAGCCACCAGCATTGGGGGGCCGCGCATGAAGACCATGGGCAGCGGCAACGCTGTTTCAGCGGAAAATTCAAGACCATCAAGGGCCAGGGCACAGCAAGCCCCACGCCATCTTCATGACCTCAGGAAGCCTTCAATTATCCACGCTTGACCCTCAAAACCCAAATTTGTTTGGTATTGATCGTTCTATTTCAGGGACATTCAACTCCAATAAGACTTCTTTTGTTTTCAGTTTTATACATTTTCACAGGGTTTTACGACGCCAAACGACCCAAGCACTCGGCTGGCCACCTGCGCTGCACCAGCGCTCAGCCCATCGCGCCGAGCCAAGCCCTAAAACTGGGCGACGAGCTGTCAGCCTGTTGTCCTTGTGCACAAAGCGCCACCGAGACCTTCGCGAGCGCTCAACTGCTGGTGACAAGGCCCCGGTCTTTCATGGGACAATCCGAGGTTATGACCCTGCACAAAAACACCCTCCACCGCTCCACCAAAATTGTCGCCACCTTGGGGCCCGCTTGCAGCGAGCCGGCGATGCTCGAGGCCATGATTCGCGCGGGCGTGAATGTGGTGCGACTCAATTTCTCCCATGGCGTGGCACAAGACCACATTGACCGCGCGCGATTGGTGCGCGAGGCCGCCGTGCGCGCGGGCTGTGAGGTTGCCATCATGGCCGACTTGCAAGGCCCCAAAATTCGCGTCGGCAAATTTGAAAACGGCCAAATCACCTTGATCAAAGACCAGGCCTTTGTGCTTGACGCTTCTCGTCAAGCCTTGGGCAATGACGATGGCGTCGGACTGGACTACAAAGAGTTGCCCCAAGACGTGAGCGCTGGCGACTTGTTGCTCTTGAACGACGGCTTGATCGTGCTGGTGGTCACCCAAGTCGTGGGTGAACAAGTGCACACGCGCGTTCAAGTCGGTGGTGTGCTCTCCAACAACAAAGGCATCAACAAAAAAGGGGGAGGCCTCACCGCCCCGGCCCTCACCGCCAAGGACATGGAGGACATCAAAACGGCCATGGGGTTTCAAGCCGATTATTTGGCCGTGAGTTTCCCCAAAACCGCCACCGACATGGAGCTCGCTCGCCAATTGGCCAATGTCGCTGCCGCCCCCTACAAATACAAACCCGCTTTGATTGCCAAAATCGAGCGCGCCGAGGCCATCCCCCAACTCGAAGAAATCCTCAAAGCCAGCGACGGCATCATGGTCGCGCGCGGGGACTTGGCCGTTGAGGTGGGCAATGCGGCCGTGCCGGCCTTGCAAAAACACATGATTCGCCGCGCCAAGGCCCACGACAAACTCGTCATCACGGCCACCCAGATGATGGAGAGCATGATCACGCTGCCCGTGCCCACCCGAGCCGAGGTGAGCGATGTGGCCAACGCGGTACTCGATGGCACGGATGCGGTGATGCTGAGTGCCGAAACAGCCGCGGGGAAATACCCCTTGGAGACGGTGCAAGAGATGGCACAAATTTGTCTCGCTGCCGAATCGGCCGAGCAAATTGAGCTTGACGCGGACTTCAGCGGCAAAACCTTTGATCGCATCGACCAAACCATCGCCATGGGCGCACTCTTTACCGCCCACCACTTGGGCGCCAAGGCCTTGGTGGCCTTGACCGATTCAGGCTCGACCGCCCTTTGGATGAGCCGACACCGCATCCACATCCCAATTTATGCCCTCACGAGCAAACTGAGCACGCAGCGCAAAATGGCGCTGTTTCGCAACGTGACCCCCTTGCTCATGGACACCAGCACCGACCGAGACACCGCGTTGAAACAAGCCGAAGGTGATTTGCTCAAACGCGGCATCGTGCAAAAAGGCGATGTGTATGCCATCACCTGTGGCGAGCCCATGGGCTCACCGGGCGGCACGAACATGCTCAAAATCTGCAAAGTCGGCTAGCAAAGTGGGCTCGTAAAAGCCCGGCTTATTCAGGTTTAAAATTCATCCTTCTTTTTACTTTTAATTTTCAAATCAGGACCCCCTATGGCACTCGTCTCCATGCGTGAACTCCTTGACCATGCCGCAGCGAATGGCTATGGACTTCCAGCATTCAATGTCAACAATCTTGAGCAAGTTCAAGCGATCATGGAAGCCGCCCAAGAAACGGGTTCGCCCGTGATCATGCAAGCGAGTGCCGGTGCCCGCAAATACGCGGGCGAGACGTTTTTAAAATACCTCATCCAAGCGGCCATTGACACCTACCCCCACATTCCCGTGGTGATGCACCAAGACCATGGCCAAAGCCCCTTGGTGTGCCAAGGCGCCATTGACCTGGGGTTTTCATCGGTGATGATGGATGGCAGCTTGAAGGAAGACGGTAAAACCGTCGCGAGCTACGATTACAACTTGGACGTGACCAGTCAAGTCGTGGCCATGGCCCACAAAAAAGGCATCACCGTCGAGGGCGAACTCGGCTGCTTGGGGTCCTTGGAGACCATGCAAGGCGACCAAGAAGACGGCCACGGCTCTGAGGACGTGCTCTCGCGCGAGCAGCTGCTCACCGATCCTGAGCAAGCGGCTGATTTTGTCAAACGCACCCAAATCGATGCCTTGGCCATCGCCATTGGCACCAGCCACGGCGCTTACAAATTCTCACGCATGCCCACTGGCGACATCTTGGCCATCGATCGCATCAAACAAATCCATCAACGCATTCCCAACACCCACTTGGTGATGCACGGCAGCTCCAGCGTGCCACAAGACTTGCTTAGCAAAATTCGCGAGTTTGGTGGCGAGATGAAGGAGACCTATGGCGTGCCTGTCTCCGAGATTCAAGAAGCGATCAAACACGGCGTTCGCAAGATCAACATCGACACCGACATTCGCCTGGCCATGACCGCAGCGGTGCGCGAATTCATGGCTCAAAACCCCAGCAAATTTGACCCGCGAGAGTTTTTAAAGCCGGCCAAATTGGCGGCCAAAAAAATCTGCATCGAGCGCTATCAACAATTTGGCTGCGAAGGCCAAGGCCAAAAAATCAAAGGCGAGTCCTTGCTGTTTGTGGCCGCCAAATACAGCAGTGGTCACCTCGCACAGGTGGTGGCTTGAGCGTCTAAACCCGAGCGCACAAACACACCCGCACACCCACACACCCGCGCCTTGTCGCGCTGGGCTCCTTGGGCGTCACCAGCGCTCACCACACAAGGGGACGTGCCCATGGTGATGCGTTCTCTTTTGGGCGGTCTCCATGGCCTTCACTGGCTTTGCGGCCCATGACTGCTGAGCCGCTTTGTGTCCCCGGACCCGTTGTCTAGCCGTTCAACGCTCCCGGTTGTGTTCCCCCACCCTTTGAGTGTCCCATGAAGCCATCGATCCACACCAGCAGCTTAACGTCCTTGCCCCTTGTTTCACGCGGCAAAGTGCGGGACAACTACGCGGTGGGTGAGCACCAATTGCTCATGCTCGCGAGCGACCGCATCAGCGCTTTTGACGTGGTGATGACCGAGCCCATTCCTGGCAAAGGCGTCTTGCTCACCCAGATGGCCTTGTTTTGGTTCAAACAACTCGCCTTCATCTGCCCCAACCACCTCACCCACCTCGCACCCGAGTCGGTGGTGAGTGCCGAGGAGGCCCCCGAAGTGAGGGGTCGCTCGATGCTGGTTCAACGCTTGCGCCCCTTGCCCGTGGAAGCGGTGGTGCGCGGCTACATGGCGGGCAGTGCTTGGGCCGAGTACCAGGCGCATCAAACCGTCTGCCAAGAGCCGCTCCCCGCGGGCTTACAAAACGCCGGTGAGCTGCCCTCGCCGCTTTTCACCCCCGCCACCAAGGCCGCCATGGGCGAGCACGATGAGAACATCTCCTACGCTCAGATGGCCGAGCTCATCGGCACGAAATTGGCCGAGCAAGTGCGAGAAACGAGCCTTGCCCTTTACCTGGAGGCCCGGCGCCTAGCCCGCCAGCGCGGCATCATCATTGCGGACACCAAATTTGAGTTCGGCTTGAATGATCAAGATCAGTTGGTGTTGATGGACGAGGTGTTGACACCGGACTCATCGCGCTATTGGCCGCTTGAGACCTATGCCGTGGGGGT
>CAISQQ010000218.1 GCA_903887655.1 uncultured Burkholderiales bacterium | reverse complement strand
GGCACACATGAAAGCGGCTTGCGTGAAGGTTTATTTAACGCGGTAAAAGGTTTTATCGAGATGCAACCGCTACACCTTTAGGCTGCGCGCATCGACGTATATGCAAGTCTCCATGCTCGTGCCTGAAGCCCTCAAAATGAAGAAAAAACGCTGGGCCTTGGTCTATCCCAATTACGAGTACGGGCAGTCTGCAGCGGCCACCTTCAAGCAGCTCTTAAAGACCGGCCAAAGCGACGTGGAATTTGTGGCCGAATTGGCCCCGCCATTGGGCAAATTGGACGCGGGTGCGGTGACCCAGGCCTTGGCCGATGCCAAGCCCGATGCGATTTTCAACGTGCTCTTTGGCGCAGACCTCACCAAATTTGTTCGCGAAGGCCAAACCCGGGGACTCTTCACTGGCCGAGAAGTCGTGAGCCTCTTGACCGGTGAGCCCGAGTACTTGGACGCTTTAAAGGACGACACCCCCAATGGATGGGTGGTCACGGGCTACCCCTGGGGTAGCCTCAACTCCCCCGAGCACAGCGCCTTTTTGTCGGCCTATCAAAAGCGCTACAACGACTACCCGCGCTTGGGCTCGGTGGTGGGCTTCACGATGATCAAATCCATCGCCCAGGCCTACAAAAAGGCCGGCAGCAACGACACTGAAAAACTGATGGCGGCTTCTCGTGGCATGGTGGTTGAGAGCCCATTTGGCAAAATCACCTTCCGCGCCGAAGACCAACAATCCACCATGGGCGCTTTTGTCGGGAAAACCAAAAACGACAACGGCAAAGGCGTCTTGGTGGACGCCAAATACATGGATGGCGCAAAATTTCAGCCCACCGCCGACGAGGTCAAAAAACTGCGCGCGAACGACTGAGTCTTGAGCTGCATTGGCCCCACCCCGAGACCCAACTGCTAAACCATGGAGTTCACCGCCCTCCTCTTGCAACTCCTCAACGGCCTGGCACAAGCATCGACCTTGTTCTTGATGGCTGCGGGCTTGTCGCTCATCTTTGGGGTGACGCGCGTGGTGAACTTTGCCCATGGCTCCTTTTACATGGTGGGGCTTTACTGTGCGGTGTCGCTCTTTGAGCGACTGAGCGCGGGCTTAGGTGCCCCAGGGTCGCCTTGGGCCTTTTGGCAAGCCGTTTTCCTCAGTGGCATCGTGACCGCTGCACTGGGCGCCTTGGTGGAGGTGCTCGTGATCAAACGCCTGTCCAAAGCCAGCGACATTGTGCAACTGTTGGGGACCTTTGCACTGGTGCTGATGGTCAAAGATGCAGCCCTTGGGATTTGGGGTCCAGAGGACATCATGGGCCCCAGAGCACCTGGATTGGGCGGGGCGATCTCCATCTTGGGGCATTCTTTTCCGAGCTACGACTTGCTCTTGATTGCGGTGGGCCCCTTCGGCATGGGCGCACTGTGGTGGATTCTCCAAAAAACACGTTTTGGCATTTTGGTGCGTGCGGCCAGTCAGGATCGCGACATGGTGGCGGCCCTGGGGGTGAATCAGACCTGGCTTTTTACCGGTGTGTTTGCACTCGGCTGCGCCTTGGCGGGTTGGGCCGGGGCTTTGCAAATGCCCAGAGAACCGGCCAACCTCGGTCTGGACTTGACGAGTGTGTCTGAGGCCTTTGTCGTGGTGGTGGTTGGGGGATTGGGCTCGATCCCGGGGGCTTATGTGGCGGCCCTTTTGATTGCCCAGACCAAGGCCCTTTGCATTGCGCTGGGCACGGTGAACATCTTGGGGGTGACCTTGGTGTTTTCCAAGCTCACCTTGGTGGCTGAGTTTTTGGTGATGGCCGCGGTCTTGGTCTTCAGACCTTGGGGCCTCATGGGCCTGCCCGTGGCCAACCCAGTCAAAGCGCCTCAAGCCGAGCAAGATCCACCCTTGCCGGGCCGTGTGTGGCTGGCCACTGGGCTGGCCTTGGCCTTCATGGTGCTTTGGGCCTTGCCCATCCTCACCCACAAAACCCCCTATGTGACGGTGCTGGCCATTGATGTATTGACCAGTGTGCTCTTTGCCAGCAGTTTGCGTTTTTTAATGGGGCCAGCAGGCTTGCACTCGTTTGGTCATGCGGCGTATTTTGGCCTCGGCGCTTACGGCGCCGCCTTGATCACCCTAAAACTGCATTGGCCCATGGAATGGGCCTTGCTCATGGCCCCGCTGCTCAGCGCCCTTGCCGCAGCGCTTGTGGGTTGGTTTTGCGTGCAACTCTCGGGCATTTATTTGGCCATGCTCACCTTGGCCTTTGCCCAAATAGTCTGGTCCATTGGTTTTCAGTGGGATGACATCACCGGTGGGAGCAATGGACTGAGCGGGATCTGGCCGAGTGCGACTTGGGCGAGCAAAGAAGACTTTTATCGACTCACCTTGGCACTGGTCGCTGGGTCACTTTGGATCTTGTACCGTTTGG
>CAISQQ010000217.1 GCA_903887655.1 uncultured Burkholderiales bacterium | reverse complement strand
GAGGATCAACGGGTGAGTTGCCAGTCCGTCTTTCAAGCGCTGGGCTGGCCATTGGCAGACTCGGCTTCAACGCTAAAAAGCGCCCAGTTGCTCTTTATCAACACCCGTCACTTGTGCGAAGGGCTCACGCGGCTTTTGGACATTCGACGCCGCATTGGGCTGAGGAACTCTGCCCACAGTTTGGCCAAACTCATCAACCCCATGACGGCGCCCCAAAACGCCATTTTGCTCTCCAATTTCACCCATCCGGAGTATGAAATCTCCATGACCCAGAGCTTGCACAGTGCGCAGGCCAATGCCCTTTTGCTCAGAGGGACTGAAGGTGAGGCTGTGGCAGACGCCCGACGAACGCCTAAAATGGTGGGTTTTGTTAATGGCGCGCCTCATGTGTTGCAAGAATTGTCGCTTGGGGCCTTGGAACAGGTGCCCACCCTTCCTGCCAAGATAGACCCTCAAAGCACGGCCAATTACATCCAAGATGTGCTGGCAGGCAAAACCCCTTGCCCCTTGCCCATTCTTCGCCAAGTGGATGCATTGCAGCATTTGAGCTCGCTGCTGATCTCTACTGCCCCTTGAAAGCCACCACCATGCCGATCATTGAATCTGAACAATTGACCCTGCCCAGCTCTTGGCCCTTGGTGCAACTGGTTGGGGCTGGCCCTGGCGACCCCGATCTCTTGACCCTCAAAGCCTTCAAAGCCATTCAAGCCGCGAGTGTGCTTTTGGTTGATGACTTGGTGTCTGAAGAGATTGTGCAACTGGCCTCAAACCATTCCCGAATTATTCACGTGGGCAAACGCGGTGGATGCCGCTCAACGCCGCAGGCCTTCATTGAAAAGCTCATGATTCAATCAGCTTTGGCTGGCGAGCGGGTGGTCAGGCTCAAAGGTGGAGATCCCTTTATTTTTGGTCGCGGCGGCGAAGAGGTCGAGTCGCTCAAAGCCCATGGCGTTCGGGTGGAAGTGATCAATGGCATCACCTCGGGCTTGGCAGCGCTCAGCTCTTTGGATGTCCCAATGACCCAACGCGATCATGCCCATGGCGTGATCTTCATCACGGGTCACTCGCAAAAAGGCCATACACCCACCAACTGGGCAGCATTGGCCCAATGCGCCCGAGACTCAAAGCTCACCCTGGTGATTTACATGGGCATGGCCCATTTGGGAGAGATTCAATCCAGCCTTTTAGAAGGCCTTTCGGCGAGTACGCCTGCAGCCATCATTGAAAGCGCCAGCACGCCATTTCAACGCCAGTTGTTGACCGAGTTGGGTCAATTGTCACAAGAGGCCCAAACTCATCAATTGAAGTCTCCCTCCATCGTCGTGGTGGGCAATGTGCTCTTGGGACTCCAATCTTGGCTGAAGAAAAACACAAGTCCTGCGGTCACACTCGATGAGTCCCCTTGGGCAGCCGAACTTACTAATTCCCGGGCCCAATTCGGCTAAAAATCTCCTCCCGTGGGCGAAATCGGCCAAGGATAGGCTGCAGATATTGACTCGAACTTGTCGGTAATTCGGCTTTGGGCTTCAATTGGGGCTCAGCCGTGCGAAAATACGCCATCGCTGAACCTGTGAGGTCTTCTCTCAGTCGGCTGCCCTCGCTCGCTCTTCAAGCGTGCTGAACTCAAGCTTTTGGACACAATAAAAAAATGGATGCTGAACAAATCAATTTGATAGGAACCACGCTCGCTGACTTGCAACTCAGAACGCAAGAACTTCGGGGGTATCTTTGACTTCGATGTCAAAGCTGAACGCCTGCGCACCGTTAATGCGTCATTAGAAGATCCGCTGGTTTGGAATGATCCCAAAAAAGCTCAAGAACTCTCCAAGGAAAAGAAATCCCTCGACGATGTGGTGAGTACGCTCATCCGGCTCGACCGCGAGATTCTTGATAATTTAGAGCTCTACGAGATGGTCAAAGACGAAGCCGACTTGGAGAGCTTACAAACGCTCGAGAGCGAAACGGCGCAGTTGACCCAAACCATTGAAGGCCTGGAGTTCAGACGCATGTTTGACAATCCGGCGGACCCCCTCAACGCCTTTCTCGATATCCAATCGGGCGCGGGAGGAACTGAAGCGTGTGATTGGGCCAGCATGCTGTTGCGCCAATACCTGCGATACGCAGAGAGAAAGGGCTTCAAAGCCACGCTCGAAGACGAGTCTGCCGGGGACGTCGCTGGCATCAAAAGCGCCACCATCAAAATCGAAGGCGAATATGCCTTTGGCCTGTTGCGAACCGAGACTGGCGTGCACCGTCTGGTGAGAAAGTCACCCTTTGACTCATCCGGAGGCCGGCACACGAGTTTTGCCAGTGTCTTTGTATACCCTGAGGTCGATGACTCCATTGAAATTGACATCAACCCTGCCGATGTGCGGGTGGACACCTTCAGAGCATCGGGGGCGGGCGGGCAGCACATCAACAAAACCGATTCGGCTGTTCGTTTGACTCACTTGCCAACGGGAATTGTGGTCCAGTGCCAAGATGGCAGAAGTCAGCACAGCAACCGCGATGTGGCTTGGAAGCGACTCAGGAGTCGACTGTATGATTTCGAGATGCGCAAGCGCATGGCCGAGCAACAAAAACTTGAAGACACCAAAACCGATGTGGGTTGGGGTCATCAAATTCGATCCTATGTACTCGATCAAAGTCGCATCAAAGACTTGCGCACCCAAGTGGAGACCTCAGCCACGCAAAAAGTGCTGGATGGAGACCTTGATGCGTTTATTGAAGCATCCCTCAAACAAGGCGTCTGATACACACGCCATGAGATTTTTGAAATTATCAATCGTTGATCAATCGTTGGAGTTTACGCATGTTGAATGACAATCCAGTCCATATCGTCAAAAGAGAAGACTACCAAGCCAGCGCCTATTTGATCGAACAAGTGGACCTGAGCTTCGATCTGGACGCCAACAAGACCCGCGTGCTTAATAAAATGCGCGTGCGCCGAAACGCAAGCGTAGCCCCAGAAGCCTTGCGTCTAAAGGGTGAAGAGTTGAACCTCTCAAGGGTCTTGGTCAATGGTCAAGGCACTTCCTTCAAGATGGATGGTGACGATCTTGTCCTTGAGAATTTACCCGATGGCGTTGAGCCGTTTGATTTGGAAATATTCACCACCTGCAACCCCTCCAAAAACACCAAGCTGATGGGGCTTTATGTGAGCGAATCGTCCTTCTTTACCCAATGTGAGGCAGAAGGGTTCAGACGCATCACCTACTTTCTCGACCGCCCCGATATCATGGCGTCCTACTCTGTCTTGCTGAGAGCGGATAAAGCACTTTATCCCGTCTTGCTCTCCAACGGCAATTTGGTGGACTCAGGCGATTTGGAAGGCGGTCGCCATTTCGCTCAATGGGTAGATCCCCACAAAAAGCCATGCTACTTGTTTGCCTTGGTGGCTGGTCAATTTGTTTGCAGAGAGCAACGCATCACAACGCGCTCTGGCAAAGAGCATGTGCTCCAAATTTACGTGAGAAATGGCGATTTGGACAAGACCGAGCATGCCATGAACTCTCTCATCGCCAGCATCGCTTGGGACGAGGCACGATTTAATTTGAGCTTGGACTTGGACCGCTTCATGATTGTGGCAACAAGTGACTTCAACATGGGCGCCATGGAAAACAAGGGCCTTAACATCTTCAACACCAAGTTTGTACTGGCCAACGCTCACACCGCAACCGATACCGATTTTTCTAACATTGAGAGCGTGGTGGCGCATGAGTACTTCCACAACTGGACAGGCAACCGCGTCACCTGCAGAGACTGGTTTCAGCTCTCACTCAAGGAAGGCCTCACAGTTTTTAGAGACCAAGAATTCAGTCAAGACTTGGCACACACCCAGTCGGCAAGAGCTGTCAAGCGCATTGAAGATGTGCGCCTTCTCAGAACCGTTCAGTTTGCCGAAGATGCCGGCCCCATGTCTCACCCTGTGCGTCCTGACCAGTACATGGAGATCAACAACTTTTACACCGTCACCATTTACGAAAAAGGCGCTGAAGTCGTTCGCATGATGCAAACCTTGGTGGGTCGCGAAGGATTCAAACAAGGCATGGCCTTGTACTTTGATCGCCACGATGGTTCAGCCGTGACGTGTGATGATTTTGTTCAGGCCATCTCAGATGCCAACCCTGAGAGTGCTTTGAGCCAACATTTGGAAGTCTTCAAGCGTTGGTATTCACAAGCGGGTACGCCTCGGCTTCATGTGAGCACTGATTACGACCCACAAAGTCAAACCTACACCTTGCATTTGAAACAAACCCCGCCAGCCAACCACCTGGAACATGCGCCCTTTTTGATCCCCGTAGAGGTAGGGCTCTTGAATTCCGAGGGGCATGAAACGCACCCAAGCCAATTGTTGGTCTTAGCACAAAGTGAGCAATCGTTCACTTTCCAGGGTGTGATCACTCAACCCACGCCATCGATTTTGCGCCGGTTCAGCGCACCAGTGATCTTGGAGCATGCTGCCAGCGAAGCCGATCTTTTGAACATGCTCGCCCACGACAGCGACGCATTCAATCAATGGGAAGCGGCCCAACAATTGTGTTTGAAAGCCGCCTTGGCGGCCGTGGAGGACACCTCAAGTGAAGACCCCCAAGCCCCCCTCTCTGGCGCTTTGGTGGCCAGTCTCAGGCAAGTGCTGCGTCACCCCAATCTCGACTGTGCATTGAAAGAATTGCTCCTCATCATGCCCAGTGAGAGCTACATTGCTGAGCAGTTGAGCGTGGTCGATCCGGCCAAAATTCACAAGGTTCGTGAAGCCATGAGACGTCAATTGGCCATGGAGTTGCATGCCGATTGGGCTTGGGTGATTGAGTCTCAACCCCGACAAGCAGCCTACCACCCCGATCCAGTGGCGACTGGCGAGAGAGCATTGAGCACCTTGGCTTTACATTACCTGTGTTTGCACGCCTGTCACACACAAGACACCGTTTGGCCAGGGATGACCTACCAACGTTTCAAGGACGCGAGCAACATGACCGAGCGGTTTGGCGCCATGAGTGCTTTGGTCAATTGTGCGCACCCCTTGGGCGACAAGTGCTTGGAGCTGTTTCATCAGCAATTTTCCAAAGAAGCCTTGGTCATTGACAAATGGTTTGCCTTGCAAGCCAGTGCCACTGACCGCCAAGGTCAAGTTTTGTCCCGAGTCAGGCAACTCATGCAGCACCCAGATTTTCAAATCAAAAACCCCAACCGCGCACGCAGTTTGCTCTTTAGCTATTGCATGGCCAACCCAGGTGCGTTTCACCGAACAGATGCCTCGGGGTATGTGTTTTGGGCCGAACGTGTGCTTGAAATCGATGCCTTCAATCCCCAAGTCGCGGCCCGTTTGGCCAGAGCGCTCGACAGATGGCGCCAACTCGCTCAACCTTATCAAAACGCGGCTCATGAAGCCATCAAACGAGTGGCTGCCAAAAGCGATTTGAGCAACGATGTGCGTGAAGTGGTTAATCGTTCTCTCGGAGTGACCACGTCATGAAAGTCTCTCTTACCCGTTATTTAGTCGAGCAGCAGCGCGCCAAAGGCAATATTCCGCCAACCCTTAGGCTTTTGTTAGAAGTGGTTGCCAGGTCGTGTAAAAGTATCAGCCGAGCGGTCAATCAGGGCGCTTTGGGTGGCGTCTTGGGCAGCGCTGGCAGTGAAAACGTTCAAGGTGAAGTTCAAAAGAAACTCGACATCATTGCCAATGAAGAACTCATTCAAGCCAATGAATGGGGCGGGCATCTGGCAGCCATGGCTTCCGAAGAAATGGATGATATCCATGTCGTGCCCAATCGCTACCCTCAAGGCGAGTACTTGCTGCTGTTTGACCCTTTAGATGGATCGAGCAACATCGATGTCAACGTGAGCATAGGCACCATCTTCAGCGTATTGAAGAAAGTCACCCCCTCCAGTGACGTTACCACCCAAGATTTCTTGCAAGCAGGCAGGCAGCAAGTGGCCGCAGGCTACTGCGTTTATGGACCCCAAACCACCTTGGTACTTACCGTCGGTGACGGTGTTTGCATGTTCACCTTGGACAAGGAAGAAGGCGCCTTCATCTTGACCCAAGAAGGCGTTCAAATACCCAGCGAGACGCAGGAGTTTGCCATCAACATGAGTAATATGCGGCACTGGGATGAACCGGTCAAGCGGTATGTGGATGAGTGCTTGGCTGGCAGCGAAGGTGTGAGAGGGAAAAACTTCAATATGCGCTGGATTGCTTCCATGGTGGCCGATGTCCACCGCATCTTGATGCGCGGTGGCATCTTCATGTACCCTTGGGACAAGCGTGAGCCTAACAAACCAGGTAAGTTGCGTCTCATGTACGAAGCCAACCCCATGAGCTGGCTGGTAGAACAAGCCGGTGGCGCCTCCACCAACGGATTACAAGCCATTCTTGACATCAAGCCCAGTGGCCTGCACGAGCGTGTCAGTGTGATTTTAGGCTCTAAAAGTGAAGTTGAGCGAGTCACCCAGTATCACTTGCAAGCCAAGAAAGCTTGACCAGAAGACTTATTTGTATAATTTTGGTGTGCCGCTGTAGCTCAGTTGGTAGAGCAATTCATTCGTAATGAAAAGGTCAGCAGTTCGATTCCGCTCAGCGGCACCAAAACCCAAAACATACTGGGGTTTTTTGATTGAACATAAACCCCTATCGCCGTTGGTTTTTTGTGGCTTGGCGCCACATCGCTTCTCATTCATTTCGAGATCTGGATCTCGGAAAAATTCTTCTCCAACCAAGAGATTGCGTTTTTCAGGGCACACCCTCCGAATGCCCAAGAGACATCTGTCTTAACGTTTTATAATCAGCCCTTTTCCCT
>CAISQQ010000216.1 GCA_903887655.1 uncultured Burkholderiales bacterium | reverse complement strand
GCAAAAGCACCTTCTTCAATGTCTTGACCGGTTTTTTGCGTCCGGATCAAGGGCGGATTTTGTTTGAGGGGCAGTCAACAGCCGGTATTGCCCCGCATCGATTGATTCGTTTGGGGGTTGGACGCACTTTTCAAATCACCCGCATTTTCCCCAGCATGACGGTGCTAGAGAACTTGCAAGTGACCTTGATCTCCCATGCTCGCCAAAATTGGCAAGGCTGGCTTTCCTGTGATGGACTGCATTGGTCGCGTGCCAAGGAGTTGCTCGATTTGGTGGGTTTGTCTGCACAGATGAACCACTTGGCCAACACGCTGGCGCATGGTGACAAAAAGCGCCTGGAATTGGCCCTGGTTTTGGCCAATCAACCCAAGTTACTCTTGCTCGATGAGCCCACGGCTGGCATGGCAGCGCAAGAGCGATTGGCCGCCATCAAAATGGTTCATCAAGTCGCCACTCAGTTGGGCGTTTCTTGTGTTTTTACCGAACACGACATGGCTGTTGTCTTTGCTGTGGCCACCCGAGTGACCGTGTTGCACCAAGGCAAAGTGCTCGCCCATGGTTTGCCTCAAGAGGTGAGAGACAGTCCAGTGGTTCAGCAAGTTTACTTGGGCGAGTCAATCCAACAGGAAGATGCTTCATCAAGCACCAGGGGTGACGCATGAATTTTGAAGTCGTTGCTGAGCATCAAATGCTGCGCGACAGCGTGCGCGCTTTCATGGATTCAGTCTTGCCTGAGAAAACCATCCGGGAGTACGACCGAGCACGCAAAATTCCCAAGAGCATTTGGCCCCTGTTGGCCGCCCAGGGGTGGCTGGGGATCACGGTGCCCGAGAGTTACGGAGGCGCTGGGGGTGACTTCATGCACAGTGTGATTTTGTGCGAAGAGCTCTCGAGCCGCTTCCCCTCATTGGGCACCGATTGGCTGCTCACTTCGATGACGGCTCGCCTTCTCCAAGAGGCCGGAACAAAGGAGCAAAAAGAGCATTATTTGCCGCGCTTGGTCAAAGGTGAGTTCTTGATGGGCTTTGGCATGAGCGAGCCCAGCGGCGGTACCGATGTACTGGGCCTCAAAACCCATGCAACATTGAGTCAGGGTCAATGGCACGTTCACGGCCAAAAACTCTACACCTCCTTGGCCGATGATGCCGATGCGATCTTGGTGCTTTGCAAAACCGAGCCCGAAACCTTGGGCAAGAAAGCCCGTGCTTTGTCCTTGGTGCTCACCGATCGCCATCAAGCCGGGGTCACGGTGCGCCGCTTGGACTTGATGGGCATGCGCGCGGCGTGCACATGTGAGGTGTTTTTTGATGATGCGCTGGCTCCACAAAGTGCGCTTGTGGGGGAGAGAGGGCGCGGTTGGTACCACTTGTTGGCGAGCTTGGATGAAGAGCGAATTTTGTGTGCGGCGATGTATGTGGGCATCACCCGTGCAGCCTTGGAGCAAGCCGTCCAATATGCCAAAGATCGACAAGCGTTTGGTCGCAGCATTGGCGAGTTTCAAGCCGTTCAACACCCATTGGCAGAGGTGGCGACTGAATTGGAGCAAATCACTTTGCTCACCCACAAGGCGGCGTGGCTGCTCAGCCAAGGTCGCGATTGTGCGCGCGAGGCTGCCATGGCCAAACTGGCCGCCACCGAGACCGCCTTGCGTGCAACTGACAAGTGCATGCGCATCTTGGGGGGCTACGGCTTGGTGGAGGAAAGCCCCATGGAGCGACTCTTTCGCGACGCCCGTTTGGGGCCATTCAGCCCCATCTCCAACGAGATGGTGAAAAACTTTTTGGGCGAGCGCATGGGTTTGCCTAAAAGTTACTGACCCTCCATGGCCATGAACATCACCCAGCATTTCATCACGGTGGGCACTCGACGTGTGCATTACCTGCGCTCAGGCCAGGGCCCTGCGGTCTGCATGTTGCACGCCTCGCCTTGTTCGGCCAAGGTGATGCGGCCCTTGATGGCGATATTTTCCCAGCACTTCACTTGCTTGGCCTTCGACACGCCAGGCTTTGGTCTGTCGGATCCTTTGCCCTTGGCGAGTCCCTCGGTGGAGGACTTTGCCGATGCCTTGGCCGAGACCTTGAGTGCGCTTGGCATTGACCAAGTCGCCACCTATGGCCGCCACACAGGCGCTTCGATTGCCGTTGAGTTTG
>CAISQQ010000215.1 GCA_903887655.1 uncultured Burkholderiales bacterium | reverse complement strand
TGATGCGCATGGTGGTGGATTTGCCTGCGCCATTGGGGCCTAAAAAGCCCAACACCTCACCAGGAGCCACCTCAAATGAGACGTCGCTCAAGACTTGCTTGTTGCCAAACGTTTTGAATAAATTGTCAACTTTGATCATGGGAGTGTCCTAAGGCGCGAATTTTTGCCGCGCCCATTGAAGAAAAAATCAATTTTGGATTGAAATGAGGATGGAGTTGAAAATTTCAAGAGGTGAGCCCAATCCCATTTGAATCGCGACTCGGGCACCGCCATGGGGGGGCCAAGAACTCTGAGCGCGGCTTTTTCGCGCTTTGAAATTCACAATCTCTTTGCTTTTTTTGATTTGAGCGAATGTTAGCGTAATTTCTGAGCCCATGGCGGGATCCTGGCGCAAATGAGGGTAAAAACTAATCCTCCATGGCTGGCTGCTGGGGCTGGAGCACCCCGAGCGTCCCTAGCAGCTCAAGTGACTCAAGTTCCTTGTCCAGCTTGTGGCTTGAGAGCCTGGGGCCTGCGCCAATGGACCCTGACAATCGGATTCGATCAAAAAATCGCACACCGCTACACCCGTGCGCTCAAAGCAACCCCGCATAAGAGCCACCATCGAGCTGGAGATTTTGCCCAGATATAAATCCCGCTTGCGCCGAACACAAAAAAGCACAGGCGTCGGCAAATTCACCAGGGGTACCAAAACGTTTGGCCGCCACAGTTTGCACGATCTCTTCACGGGCTGCCTCATAGCTGATACCCTTGTTGTTGGCAATGCGCTTGGCCATGAAATCTTGCCTTGGCGTGTCGATGCGCTCGGGCAGCAAATTGTTGATGGTCACGTTGTCGGCCACGGCTTCTTGGGAGACCGATTTACAAAATGCAGTGAGACCCGTGCGTGCTGTGGTTGACAGCGCCATGTGCGAGCGTGGACTCTTGACCATGGCTGAAGTGATGTTGACGATTCGTCCAAAACGCCTCTCGCGCATGCCTGGCAAAAAACCTCGGATGAGCAAAATGGGCGCCAGCATATTGCCCTCGAGTGCAGACAACCAAGCTGCATGATCCCAGTCTTTGAGCGCCCCCGGTGGTGGACCCGCATTGTTGTTGACCAAAATATCGAGCGGTTCGCAGACTTGAAACAAATGCGCTCGACCGTCTTCATGGGTGATATCGGCCACCACGGTTTTGACGCTCACGCCGGTGCTTTTCAAAATGTGGTCATGAGCGACATCGAGTCTGCCTTGATCTCTGCCGTTGATGTAGACCAGCGCCCCTTCCCGGGCCAAAGCGAGCGCACAAGCCATCCCCAAGCCCTGGGAAGATGCACACACCAACGCGCGTCGACCCTTGATTGCCAAATCCATATCAATATCCTTAAGTCTTATTTTTGAGTCACGATTTTGGCAGACTTGATCACGCCAGCCCACTGCGCACTCTCCAGAGCCATCATTTTGGTAAATTCTTGAGCGCCATAAACCACCGGATCAAAACTCATCTCGCGCATGCGCTTTTGATAAGCCCCATCTTTGGCCAAAAGGGCCAACTCATGCTCCCAAAAACCAATGATCTCCGGCGGTGTTTTGGCGGCAAAGAAAGCACCATACCAATTCATGATGTCCAAGTTGCTCAATCCACTCTCGCTCAAGGTGGGCAATTCTGGGTAGGCCTCTAGCCGATTGGATTCCAAGGTCGCCAAAGCGCGCAGCTTGCCCGCTTTGATGTGCTCCTTCACCGACTCCACCGATTGCACCAAAAATTGCACATCCCCTCCCAACAAACCCATCACCGCTGGCGCACTGCCTTGGTAGGGCACGTGAGTGAGGGTGACCCCCGCCTTGCCAAAAATGATCTCCGAGATCAAATGAAAGGCGTGGCCCAAACCTGGAGAGCCATAAAAGTACTTGTCGGGGTTTTTCTTGACCAGCGCAAAAAACTCAGACAAATTGGTGGCCGGCACTTTGGCATTGACCACAATGACAGCGGGATTGCGCCCCATGAGGGAAGCGGGCAGCAAGTCCCGGGTGGGGTCATAGGCGGGTTTGGGATCAAAATGCGGCGCAATGGTGATGGGCGTTGGAGGGGCAAATAGCAAGGTGTAGCCGTCAGCGGGGGCTTTGACCACGTGGTTCGTTCCGATTTGTCCAGACGCACCGGGCATGTTCTCCACGGTGATGGGTTGCCCCCATTTCTGAGACAACATGAGGGCCACCAATCTGCCCACGGTATCGGGCCCGCCGGTGGCGGGAAACGGCACGATCATGCGAATGTTGCGATTGGGGTATTTGCTGCTTTGCGCCCAAAGCGGGCGAGTCGTGAGGGCACCCATGCCGGCGGCCATCAACAAGGTTCTGCGATTCAAAGGTGGGTGAGGCATGGACGAATCCTTTGCAATGGTTGAAAAACGAAAAAAACGCCTGACTGCGCCGTCATCGGCCAGGGTCAGCGCGATGCGCTTGATGCCCTGTGTCGGCGGGAGGTTGATCATGTGAGTGATCATGTGAGTGATCATGTGAGTGATCATGTGAATGATCATGTGAATGATCATGTGAGTGACCCGACCCGTGAGCATGATCATGCGAGTGACCCGGGCCATGGGCATGATGATGCGCAGGCGCCGGGGGACTTGAGCGCTTCAATTCAGATGGGTCACGCCACTCATGATCCACCCGCGTGCCCGCCACACCAGGCTTGAGGGATGCATCATGGTCCCTCAAATAATGCAGTCGCAAAAGATCCTTGCCGTAGTCGCCACCATTGGGCGTCCTCACCAAGGTGTGGATGTGAAATTTGGCGGGCAAGCTATTGGTGAGAAAGACACCGGAGTGGTGATCAAACTCGGCCAAAATCACCGGACTTTGGATGCGGTAGTAAAAGGTGTCGTGATCCTGAGTCCCCCCAATCCAGGAGAAATAGGTCTCATTCAAGCGATCTTGCACCTCCTGCATCCGCGCTTTGTGGGGTCCAGCAGGCAAGGGTTCAATGAAGGACTGCACCAAATCCAAGAGCCGAGTTTGCTGAGCGGCATTGAGGTCTTTGCCGGCAATCCCTTCGTAGGCAATGATGCGGTTGTCTTGCATGGCGCCGCCCAGATGCAATTGATCGGCTTTGTGACGTCGACCTTCGGGCAAATCTCCACCCACGCTGGAGTGATAGACAATGGCTTTTTCGCGTTGACTGGCACTCAAAGCCTTGATCAAAGACAGCCCTTGGCGCTCCTCGTCTTCGAACATCTTGAGTCCCGCATGAGGGCCCTCATCAATGGAATTGGGCTCCGCACCCATGAAAGTGGGTGAAATCACCATTTGGTCTTTGATCACCAAACAATTGAGTGCCAAGTGGTGACCACTGACTTGCCAGCCCCAGGGCTCGACGAGTGAGGGTTCACCAAACAAGGTGAAGTTATAACTCCACTCACCCAGCACCTTGGTGTTGTGGGTGAGCGTGCCCAAAAAATGATTGATGCGCATGGTGTTGCGCGTTTTCTCGAACCCCTTGGGCGACAGGCTGCAGGCCATGAGCTTCAAGATCGACTCGCGCTCTGCAAGACCCAGCTCTTCGAGTCGCAAGCCATAGCGATAGATATACATCTCCGTGTTGTTCCAGCGCCTCCACTCGCGAGCGTGAAGCGACAGACTCACCAAGCGCCTTTGCTCTGCACTCAGAAGGTTCAACATCGCCAAGGCAGCCTCCACCATGGCCTGCACAGGGGCATCTTGGGCTTGTCGTTGAAAGAGTCCTGGCACCACGTGCCCGTTGCTGGTTATTCCCAAGAAATCTTGCGCATAAAGCTCGTCCCAGGGATCAAACAGCAACGCTTTGGGGTAAGGATTGGCCAGTCCCGCATCACCATGCTGGTAGGCGTCTCGGCCTTGAAAAGCAGCCACTCTTGGGTAATCCAAGGTGGGGACAAAAGGACGAAAATCTTTCGGATCAGTCATCGCTTCATGCCCCAACTCTGTCGGTTTGCCGATCATGGACTGGGGCCGCGAAGCGCTTTGGTGTTGGGAGCGAACCCACAGGTTGCGCACCCAGCACAAGCGACCACAAGGCTTGAGCCTGGTCAGGTCCATCGACCTCGCCTGGCTCACCATGCCACGCCACATGCTGATCGGGCCGAATCAGCACCAAGGTGGAGGTGTAAATGTCTTGGATGGAAAGCTTGGAGGCCCCGTCACGCGTGTCGCCACTCGCACGGTGAGCTTGATCAGCGCCGCTCGTGCTGTCTTCGATCACCAAGTCATGCCACTGCAGTGTTTTGAGCGGCAGCCCCAAGTGTTGAGCCGCTTCACTCAAAGCGTACACGGCTTGTGGCTGCCCCAGATTGATCAAGGTGAAGCCCAATCCAAAGTGATCAAAACACGACACCCCAGGCGAAAGCCACACATGGGGCGCTCTGGCACCCGAGCGTAAAACGCCAGACAAAGTGTCCCAACGATCCGCTGGGGGTGGGTCCAAGTCGTGTGCCACGATATTGGACAACTCATAGCGCTCCCCCAACTGCAGCCCCACGCTCAAGTACTGCGCCGCATCCTCCCTCAAGATCTGCTCGCCCAACAAGGCCCTGGCTTGGGCAGCCTCAGAGGAATCGTCCTCAAAATTGCGAGGGACATGCCAGCCGTCCATGACGGCCGCGCATTGCACACCAAAAGCGGCATTGCGCAGCCCCATGGGTCGGCGTTCTAGATCAAAGCTCTCGATGAGCCCCTCACCCCCCCAGCCTTTGATCACCGCTTCCAACTTCCAACACAAATTCATCACGTCGCCAATGCCCGTGTTCATGCCCATGCCGCCCAGGGGTGTGAACAAATGAGCAGCGTCTCCCACCAAAAACGCATGCCCCTTTTGATAGCGATCTGCCACCAAGGCCAGGCCTCCACGCCAAGGACCGCCCGAGAGAATTTCAAAATCCAAGTCATGGTGAGCCAACAGCGTTGGATCGCTCGAGAGCAGCGAACGCACGACTTCGCGTGCATCGAGCGTATGCCAATCCACGCCTGGCGGCACTTGGTAGTGCACCACCCAGCGCTCTTGTCCGTCTTGGGCAAACATCAAGCCGCGCATTTCGGGGTTGATGATCCAATTGGAGTGAGCCGGCATGCGAGCACTTCTGGCTTGCAGGTGCGGCGCTCGAATGTAGTAGGAGAGCATGGTGCCGCCCATGAATGAGCGCTCAAGGCTGCCGTCTTCCCCTTGCAGCTGTGCGCCAATGGTTTTTCTCACCAAACTGTTGGCCCCATCTGCACCCAATAAAAACCGCGCATGCACCGTGTAGATATCCCCCTGCGGGTTTTGTATGCGCGCCTCAATCGGATGCGTCTGTGAAGTCCCCCCATCGGTAAACCCCAGCAAACGATGACCAAAACAGATACCTCCCCCCGCAAGGGACTGGGCGTGGTGGCAAAGCTCCTTTTCCAATGTGATCTGAGAGATCTGGTTGGGCAGCTCCGGCGTGGGCCAGTTCGACACCGGTCTGGGCATGCGGGCAAACTCTTCTCCACAAAACCGTGTCACATAGGCCGAGGCCCTCTGGACATGGGTGGGGAGGCCTGCTTGGCGCAAAGACGCATGCAGACCGAGTCGGCGGAAATACTCCATCGAGCGCGAATTGGTGGTGTTGCATTTGGGGTGCTGCGCTGTGGTGTGCTGATCGGTCACCACCCAAGTGGCCACATTCCTGGCCCCCAACTCAATGCACGCACTCAGTCCCACGGGACCCGCGCCCACGATCAAGACCTCGGTTTTTATATCTTGCGCTGTACTGATCGGCATGTCAAAGACCATCCATTTGAATTCAATCGAAACACTCTAGCCGATCTCACCTCTAGGGTCTAGAGTAAAAACCCCTTTGGCGCCCTCACCTCCCTTCAGTCTAAAACCCCCAAGACTTGGGGCATTGGCCTGGGCCAGTCGCCCTATGAACAACAAGTTCTTTTACAATGCATATCTTTCTATATCGATCCTCAAAGCGACGCAATTTATCATGAACAAAGAGATGGCCCAAGTCCTCACCCAAACCGGTCCCAACACCGCGATGGGCAATTTACTCAGACGCTACTGGGTCCCAATTGTCTCGAGCGATGAAATCGCCCTGCCCGACGGCCCACAAGTCAAGACCCAAATCATGGGTGAGCATTTGGTGGTGTTTCGTGACACCCAGGGAGAAGTGGGTGTGGTGAGTGAATTTTGCTCGCACCGCGGGGTCTCTTTGTTTTTTGCCAGAAACGAAGAAGGCGGCCTCAGGTGCGCTTACCACGGCTTGAAATTCAACCGACACGGCCACTGCGTTGAGGTGCCCTCCGCACCGGAGATGTGCTCAAAAATGAACATCAAAGCCTACCCCTGCATTGAGCAAGCGGGTTTGGTCTGGGCTTACATGGGGCCGCCTGAGTTTCAGCCCGCACCGCCAGAACTTGAATGGAGTACCTTGCCTGCAAGCCACGTGTTCATCTCCAAGCGCGAGCAAGAGTGCAACTTTCTGCAAGCGATGGAAGGCGGCATCGACACCGCCCATGTCTCTTACGTTCACCGCTTTGAAGTCGATCGCGACCCGATGCACGTGGGCACCGAGGCCTTGAAATACATCAAAGCCGATGGAAATGTCATCTTCACCATCGAGAAAACCGACTTTGGTCTCACCTTGTTTGGCAGGCGCAATGCCGATGAGGCGCATTATTACTGGCGCATCACTCAATTCATCTTCCCTTGGTACACCTTGATCCCACCCTTTGGACACCATGCATTGGGTGGGCACTTGTGGGTTCCCAAAGATGACCATCATTGCTGGGCTTGGAGTATCAACTTTCACCACGACAAACCGCTCTCGGCCCAAGAGGTCAAGGACATGGCCGATGGCAAAGGCATTCATGTGCAATACGAAGCACCCGGCAGCTTCAGGCCCAAGCAAAACATGGACAACGATTACTTGATGGACAGAAAGGCGCAAAAAAACAAAGAAACCTTCAGTGGTGTCTTTGGCATCTCCATGCAAGACGCCTCCTTGCAAGAGAGCATGGGGCCGATCCAAAACCATGACGAGGAAAAACTCCTGCCCACCGATCGCGCGATTGTGATGGCCAGGCGCATGCTCTACGAAGCGGCCATCAACCTTCAAGAGCATCCTGAGGCATTGCCCGCCTTGCAACCCCAAAGCCACCATGTGCGGGCTGCAGGCGTGATTTTGCCCAAAAGCGTTGACCCTTTGACTTGGTCCAAGGAAAACTTGGCCGGTGGCCTTGATCGCCCGCTCTACACGATTTGATGCATCAAGAGCCCGCTCTCACCTTGTACTTCGATGGCTCGTGTCCGCTGTGCCGCGCTGAGATCGATTATTTGAGATACAAAGACACCCACCATCTGGGGCAACTCGCTTTCATTGATATCACCCAAACGGGGCTTGATTGGCAAGGCAGTGGATTGGCTTGCGAGCGCGCCATGCAGCTCATGCAAGGTCGACTGCGAAGCGGCGAAGTCATCGAAGGGGTGCGTGTCTTTGCGACGGCTTACCGCTTGGTGGACTTGCGCGTCTTGGCGTGGGTACTGAGTCGACCTTCGCTTCAAGGCCCTTTGGCAACGCTTTACGCCGCCTTTGCCAAGCGTCGCCACCGAGTCTCGCGCTGGCTGGGTCCTTTGGCTCTGCGTGTCAGTGGTTTTTTAACACGCGAGCATCACCGGCATTCATGAGGCGGTTGCGCTTTTGGTAAGAGATCCGTCAAGACGCGATCAAAAAGTCTCTGGAAATTCCCATCCCCAAATCATTGACCCGGTCCAGAAATTGGGTCAAAAATGCATGCAGGCCATTGGCCAAAATTTCCGAAATCACGCCATATTGCAATTCGGCCCTGAGTTTGCCTGCTCGCCTGGTGGTCTCCACCGATTGCTCGTTGGCCAGCACTTCCAAGTTGGCCACCACCTCGTTCATGCTCGCATGCACAGAGCGCGGCATGTCTGAGCGCAAGATGAGCAACTCGGCCACACGCTCGGGGCTGATGACGTCGCGGTAGACTTTTCGGTAAATTTCAAAACCTGAGACGCTGCGCAATATCGCGCTCCAGTGATAAAAGTCATATTCTTGGTCTTTGGCATTGGCCGCGCCAAAAAAATCACTTTGAACCGCATGAAACTTCACATCCACGAGCCTGGCCGTGTTGTCGGCTCTTTCCAGAAACGTGCCCAAACGCATAAAGCGCAGGGAATCATCAATCAACATGGTCCCCACCGTCACACCCCGAGACAAGTGTGAGCGGTATTTGACCCATTCAAAAAACTGTCCTGGATCGCGCTCAAAGTCACCTGCTTTTAAGCGGCGATTGAGTTCAAGCCAGGTTTGATTTTGCGTCTCCCACACCTCGGTCGTGAGGGTGCCACGAACGGCTCTGGCATTTTCACGCGCCCCTTTGAGGCAAGAGATGATGGACGACGGGTTGCTTTCATCTTTGACCATGAACTCCATCACACGAGCGGGCAACACCTCACCGTGGATGTTTTGATAGGCCTGGGTGAGCTCGCTGATGGACAGCAGTCCTTGCCAGCCGACCTGAGCCACAGCCGTGGACTGAGGCAACAGCGAGGTCTGGTAGTTCACATCGAGCATGCGAGCGGTATTTTCTGCACGCTCGGTGTAACGAGACATCCAGTACAGGTGATCGGCGGTGCGAGAAAGCATAAGTCTAGTACTCCAAAATCCAAGTGTCTTTGGTGCCACCCCCTTGAGAGGAGTTCACCACCAAAGAGCCTTCTTGCAACGCCACACGCGTCAAGCCTCCAGGCACCATTTGTACCGTTTTACCACTGAGCACAAAGGGCCTCAAATCGATATGTCGAGGCGCTACACCAGACTCGACGTAGGTGGGACAAGACGACAAACTCAAGGTGGGCTGCGCGATGTAGCGTTGTGGGTCGCTGATCAAGGCCGCACGAAACTGCTCAATTTCCGCTTTGGAGGCAGTCGGTCCCACCAGCATGCCATAGCCTCCCGCACCATGCACCTCCTTGACCACCAATTCAGGCAAATGGTCCAAGGTGTACTTCAAATCTTCTGGCTCGCGGCAGATGTAGGTGGGCACGTTGTGAAGAATGGGCTGCTCACCCAAGTAAAACTCAATCATTTTGGGAACAAACGGGTAGATGGACTTGTCATCTGCAATGCCCGTGCCGACGGCGTTACAAATGTTCACATGGCCTTGGCGATAGGCTTGCATCAAACCCGGACAGCCCAGGGTGGATTGGGGCCGAAAAACAGCCGGGTCCAAGAAGTCGTCATCCACACGCCGATAAATCACATCCACCCGCCTGGGGCCTTGTGTGGTGCGCATGAAGACAAAATCATCTTTGACAAAAAGGTCCTTGCCCTCCACGAGCTCCACGCCCATTTGTTGCGCCAAAAAAGCGTGCTCAAAATAGGCCGAATTGAACATGCCTGGTGTCAACACCACCACCGTGGGCTCGGAGGAGGAGGCGGGAGAACAGTTCCTGAGGGTCTCGAGCAACAAGTCCGGATAGTGAGCCACCGGCGCGACAGGATGCAAGCGAAAGAGCTCTGGAAAGAGGCGCATCATCATTTTGCGGTCCTCTAGCATATAGCTCACCCCCGAGGGCACCCGCAAATTGTCTTCCAACACGTAGTACTGACCCACGCCTTGGTCGTTGGCGGCTCGCACAATGTCAATACCACTGATGTGAGAGTAGACCTGATGGGGCACATTCACGCCAACCATCTCCGATCTGAACTGGGCGTTCTCCAAGACTTGTTGCCTGGGGATCAACCCCGCCTTCAAAATCTCTTGGTCATGGTAGACATCATGGATAAAGCGATTCAGGGCTTGAACGCGCTGCACCAAACCCTTTTCCAAATTCTGCCATTCATGGCTTGGAATGATGCGAGGGATCAAATCAAAAGGAATGAGTCTCTCTGTGCCATCGCCTTCAGCGTCTTTTTCACCATAGACCGCAAAGGTGATCCCCACACGACGAAACACCATTTCCGCTTCAGCGCGGCGGGTCTTCATTTGCGCTTGGGATTGTTTGGACAACCAATCGTGATAAATTTCATAGTGCGCCCTGAGCACACCCAAGTCCGCGCCGCCATCGACCGCAGGCAAGCGAGCATACATTTCATCAAATGGTTCCATCAGACTGACTCCTTGCCTATAATTAGCAAGTAGCTTGCCATAAACAGATGCACTTTGTCGAGTTTATTCGCACCATACTGGTGCAAAACGCAAAACGAAAGACGAGCAATGGATCCCACTTTAAAAATGCACCAAATTTGTGCATTGTTTCGATGGATTTATCGCGGAAAACCCATGCAAGTCAACCTACACTGGCTTGTCTTTTGCTAAAGGTCTAGACCATGACCATACACGTTGCCCTCAATCACATCAGCCACTATCGCTATGACCGCTGGGTCAAATTGGGGCCTCAAATTGTGCGGCTTCGACCTGCACCGCACAGTCGCAACAAGATTGTGTCTTATTCACTTCGGGTCGAGCCCGATGTGCATTTTGTCAATTGGCAGCAAGACCCTTACGCCAATTTTCAAGCCCGCTTGGTTTTTCCAGAACCCACCCGAGTCTTCAAGATCACAGTGGACCTGGTGGTCGAGATGGCGGTCTATAACCCCTTTGATTTCTTCTTAGAGCCTCGAGCAGAAAACTACCCGATCAGTTACAGCAAGGAGCTTGGCGCGGAGCTCACCCCCTACTTGGCCTGCGAGCCCCTGACCCCCAAGCTCACCCAGTACATCAAGAGCATCGACCACAGCCCATGTCGCACCATCGACTTTTTGGTCAAGCTCAATCAACAAGTGCACCACTCGGTGCGTTACTTGATCCGCCTTGAGCCCGGCGTCCAAACGCCTGAAGAAACGTTGACCTTGGGATCGGGCTCTTGTCGAGATTCAGCATGGCTACTGGTGCAACTTTTACGACGCTGCGGCATGGCTGCCAGGTTTGTCTCGGGTTATTTGATTCAACTCAAAGCAGACGTCAAGTCCATCGACGGGCCCAGTGGCACCGAGGTGGATTTCACCGATTTGCATGCATGGTGTGAAGTCTATTTACCGGGCGCGGGCTGGGTGGGATTGGATGCGACTTCGGGTCTGCTCACTGGAGAGGGACACATCCCACTGGCCTGTACGCCGCAACCATCAGGCGCCTCCCCCATCGAGGGCTTGGTCGACGAAGCCGAGGTCGAATTTGATCACCACATGGAGGTGTCCCGAGTTCTAGAAACTCCACGCGTGACACTCCCCTACCAGGAGCATCAATGGCGAGAGATTTTGGCGCTGGGTGAACGTGTCGACGTTCAACTGCGCCGAGATGACACCCGCCTCACCATGGGTGGTGAGCCCACCTTTGTCGCCACCAATGATCGCGATGCGCCTGAATGGAATACCGATGCATTGGGGCCGACCAAACGCACCATGGCAACGGCTCTGGTTCACAAACTTCGACAAGAATATGGTCAAGGCGGTTTTCTTCATTTTGGACAAGGTAAGTGGTACCCCGGCGAGCAACTGCCCAGGTGGGCACTGAGCATTTGCTGGCGAGCCGATGGCGTTGCTTGCTGGCAAAATCCAGCCCTCTTTGCCGATGAATCTGAGCCGAGCTTTTACACCGCCCAAGACGCCAAGGCTTTTTTGCACGATCTCACCGCTGAGCTCGGACTGCCTGCAGCCCACATTCAAACAGGCTATGAAGACACGTTCTATTATCTGTGGCGCGAGCGACGCCTGCCAGTGAACGTTGATCCCTTTGACTCACGGCTGGATGACGAGATGGAGCGCGCGCGCTTACTCCGAGTGTTTGAGCAACAACTCGGCAGCGAAATCGGCTACTTGTTGCCCATTCAAATCAATCCCCATTACAGCACGCATGCGGCCGTACCTCGATGGTTATCGAGCCCGTGGTTCATGCGTGAAGAGCGCTTGTATTTGATCCCAGGCGACTCGCCCATGGGCTACCGACTGCCTTTGGACTCGCTGCCTTGGGTCAAAACCGAAGACTACCCCTACCATCACGAGATGGACCCGTTTGCTGCTCGCGCGCCCTTGACTGCCCCAGGGATTCAATTCCAGTCGCCCCTGAAACGAGACGTCAGCCAAGACGCCCTGCGCTCGGGGTCGGTCTTTCAAGGCCTCCAAACTCAAATCAAACAATGGATGCCCTTTTGGTTTGGCTCCAACGATGAAGCCTTACACGCCTTGCGCACGCCCAATGCACCCCCCTCTGGGGAGCAGACCCAGGACCTGAGCGAGCACACCCCAACCCGCCCACCCCAACGCCACGAGTCGGCCCCAGCCATTGTGCGCACCGCCCTTTGCGTGGAGGTGCGCGACCCCAGGCGTGCCAACGGCCCAAGCGGTGAGAGCCGGGGCGAAAAGTACGGTGTGATGTATGTGTTCATGCCCCCTTTGGCTGAGCTGGAAGATTACCTGGCCTTGCTACGAGCGCTGGAAAAAACAGCTCAAAAACGCGGCGTCAAAATCGTGCTCGAAGGCTATCCCCCTCCGCGCGACCCACGCCTTAAAGTTCTCCAAGTCACCCCCGACCCTGGGGTGATTGAGGTCAACATCCACCCCGCCCATTCCTGGCGCGAATTGGTGAGCAACACCGAGTTTTTGTACGACGCGGCGCATCAGTGTGGTCTCTCGGCTGAGAAATTCATGACCGATGGCAAGCATGCAGGCACGGGTGGTGGCAACCATGTCGTCTTGGGAGGAGCCACCCCAGCTGACAGTCCGTTTCTGCGCCGTCCAGAGCTCTTGGCGTCGTTGATCTTGTTTTGGCACAACCACCCGTCCTTGAGCTACCTCTTTAGTGGCCAGTTCATTGGCCCAACTTCCCAGGCCCCTCGAGTCGATGAGGCGCGCAATGACCAAGTGTATGAATTGGAGATCGCCATCAAGGAGATTTTGCGCCAACGCCAGATGCATCAGCACGCCATGGCGCCTTGGACGGTGGATCGCACCTTGCGCAACATCTTGATCGACGTCACCGGCAACACCCACCGCTCAGAGTTCTGCATCGACAAGATGTACTCTCCTGACAGTGCCACGGGTCGTTTGGGCTTGTTGGAACTGAGGGCTTTTGAGATGCCGCCCCATGCGCGCATGAGTGTGGTGCAGCAACTCCTGATTCGCGCCTTGGTGGCTCGCTTTTGGAACGAGCCTTATGTGGCCAATGCCACTCGCTGGGGCACCGAGCTGCACGACCGCTTTTTATTACCCAGCTTTGTTCGTCAAGACTTTCAAGAAGTCTTGGATGATATGCGGCACGCTGGTTATGCCTTTGACCCGGCTTGGTTTGAGCCCCATTTTGAATTCCGCTTCCCAACGATTGGCGAAGTTGTCTATGGCGGCATGGTGATGACGCTCAGGAATGCGCTGGAGCCTTGGCACGTCATGGGCGAAGAAAGCACGTCAAGTGGGACAGCACGTTATGTTGACTCTTCGCTTGAGAGAATTGAAGTTCACATCAAAGGCTTTAACCCATCTCGCTACTGCCTCACGGTCAACCAACGGCCCTTGCCCATGCACCCAAGCGGCGTGAACACCGAGTATGTGGCGGGAGTGCGCTTTAAGGCGTGGTCTCCTCCCTCCTCCCTACACCCAAGCATTGGCGCGCATGCGCCATTGACCTTTGATCTTTATGACACCTGGTCCAAGCGCGCTGTCGCTGGCGCACAGTACAACGTTGCACACCCGGGTGGTTTGAACTATGTCACCTACCCCGTCAACGCCTATGAGGCCCAAAGTCGGCGAGTATCCCGTTTTGCCCAAATGGGCCACACGCCCGGACAATGGGATGTGCCCAGTGCCTCCATTGAGTTGCCTCTGAATCAAGAGTTTCCACTCACTTTGGATCTGAGGCGAGCTTAAAGCGCATGAAGATGATGAACTGTGCATCCTTGAAAGCCCCTGGCCTTGGCGCAATGACCAGGCTTGGGCGTCGAGCCGTGAGACAATGAAGAGATGCTGGACAAC
>CAISQQ010000214.1 GCA_903887655.1 uncultured Burkholderiales bacterium | reverse complement strand
GTGGCGGATGATTTTGAAAAGCCTTGGCTGATCGCTTCACCGTGGACCGCATACGAGCGCAAAGGGCCCGCAGCTTGCTAGTCCGCGGTGAGAGTCTAATCTGCCGTAGCGCCGGAGTCACTGACGACTTGAGCCCACCGTTTGATCTCGTCGCTGATAAAAAGATCAAATTCTTTGGGGGAACTGCTTGTGCCTTCTGCTCCTAGCTCTTTGAGCTTGGCGCGAACATCGTTGCTGTTCATGATGGTCGTGATTTCTTTGTTCAGTGTCTCCAAAGTTGAAGCAGGCGTTAACTTAGGAGCAACGACGCCAAACCACGGTTGCACATCCAGGCCTGTGATGCCTTGTTCGGCCAGAGTTGGGATTTGTGGCATGGCAGTTGATCGACGCGCGCCTGGTGTTCCAAGGATGATCAGTTTATGAGTTTCGATGTGGGGCTTGGCCAAGGCATAAGGCAAAAACATGCCCGAGACTTGGCCGCCCAATAAGTCAGTCAACGCTGGTCCGTTGCCTTTGTAAGGGACATGCACAATGCTGAGTTTTGACTTGGATTTGAACAGCTCCAACGCCAAGTGGGCTCCAGTACCATTTCCACCTGAAGCGAAATTGATACTATTGGGATTTTTTCGCGCCATCTCCATAAATTCACTGAACTTTTGAACCCCTAATTTGGGCGTCACGACCATGGCCAACGGGGACCAGGCGCAAAGGCTTACGCCGGCAAAGTCTTTGCTCGCGTTGTAGTTGAGTTTGTCGGGTACCAAACTTTCATTGATCGCCAAATCTGCCGCCACCAGCAAGAGGGTGTAGCCGTCAGCAGGCGCCTTGGCGACAAAGCTGCTACCAATGACACTGCCACCCCCACCCTTGTTGCCACCACCACCGTTTGGTTGAATTGTGTGCTCATTTTCTCGGCCAAGAGCCTGGCCAGTATGTCTGTGAAGCCACCCGTTGGATAAGGCACCACAATTTTGATGGGCCTTTCCGGATAGCGTTCGGCCCAAGCACTCCCACCCCAAAGCATAAAACACACCACCAAGAGTGAAATATAACGAGCGGGTGATTGACATGATCGCATGTTAGACATCCTTACTTTTCGTGTTCGCGCTGTGGCACCGTCCCCTTGTTCCTGAATTGGGACAGCGGGGGCATGAGGTATTTGCGCAGTTCCTTGGGGTCTGCACTGGCAAAGGCGGGCAAGGTGGGTGTGCCCGCAATGGTTACACGTTCCATCAATCGTCTTTGTGGGTAGTAGTCATGAATGGCTGAGTGTTGAACCAATCGGTTGTCCCAAAAGACCACCATATGGGGCTGCCAATGGTGACGGTACTGGTATTCATGCACCAAGGTTTTTTTGTAAAGCATCTCTAAGATCATTCGGCTCTCGTCTTCGGCCATGCCTTTGATGTAGAGGGTGAATTGGGGGTTGACGAAAAGCACCTTTTTGCCGGTGATGGGGTGAAGCGTCACCAAAGGGTGGGTGACTGCTGGATAAACGTCCTCATAGTGCCGCATTTTGGCCAAACCCTCTGGTGAGTCGGGGAAAAGGCTCCTAAAGGGTTTGAAGTCGTGCACGGTCTCCAAGCCACTTAAAAATTGTTGCCAGCGGTCTGAGAGACTTTCATAGACGGCATTCATGTTGGCAAAAGCCGTATCGCCTCCCCATTGAGGAATGATCTTCGAGCACAGTGCGGTGCCCATCGGGGGCGCTTGTCGAAAGGTTTCGTCGGTATGCCAAATATCGGTCGGTGCGGGCGGGTTGCCTTCCTTGTTGTCATAAACAATCAACTCAGGACTATTGGCAGCGTTGGTGGAGAAGGGGTGGACACTCAAATCGCCAAAATAACGACCAAAGCGCTTCAAATCCTCTGAAGAGATGACCTGGTCGGGGAAAATTAAAACCCCAAACTCTGCATGCGCACGCTTTAAGTCAGCAATTTCTGCCGCACTCAAGGGTTGGCTCAAATCAATGTCTGTGACTTCAGCGCCCAAGAACACGCCGATTTGTTTGAATTTCACGGTGGAAGTCGGGGTAAAAGTTTGAATGGAACTTAAATCGGAAATATCACTCATGTTGTTAACCTGTGAAAAATGAGACCGCTGACCAGCAACGTATTCACTGCATATTATAGGGAGTGGATATCGAAGCAGACTTCACAACGGCCCCGAAGCTTTGTTTAGGGAAGATCTGTAGTGCGCAATTGCTCAGATCCCCTCAAAATAACAACTCCAATTGGAGTCTTGACCGATGTTTAAATTTTTCGCCCCCGTTTTGACCTTGTCCATGAGTGCACTCTCTCTGGTGTTTTTAACATCTGGTGTTCATGCGCAAGGGGTTTACCCCAATAAGCCCATTCGTTTCATTGTGGACAGTGTTCCTGGCGGCACCACTGACTTGATGACACGCTTGTGTGCAGAAGCACTCAATCGGCAAGGCGTGGCGGTGAGCGTGGAGACCAAGGCGGGTGCAACAGGTGGTTTGGCGGCCGAGTATGTGATGAATTCAGCGCCAGATGGCTACACCATTTTGGGGGCTCCCAATGGTAATTTGCTCATTCAGCATTTTTTAGACAAGGGCGCTAACTTCAACCCTGCCCGTGATTTGGCCCCCATTTTCATCAGCTCTGAGAGTCAGCATTTGTTGGTGGTCCCCAAAAGTTTGGGCATCAACGATGTGGCCGGTTTGATCGCCTATGCCAAAGCCAACTCCGACACGGTTTATTACGGATCGGCGGGTCTTGGAACGCAGCCCCATATCTCCGTGAGCCAATTGGGCAAGATGCTGAATATCAAATTCACACACGTGCCGTACAAAGGTTTGGGGGGCGCCATGACCGATTTGCTGGCCGGTCGCTTGCAGTTGCTCTCCAGCAGTTTGGGAACGGTCAAGCCCTATTTAAAAAGCGGTCAATTGAAAGCCATCGCTGTGAGTGGTTCTCGCCGTTTGAGTGCGATACCAGACGTACCCACAGCGTCCGAAGCAGGTATTGCAGAATGGAATATGAATGTGTGGTTTGCACTCTTTG